>JAJZYP010000017.1 GCA_021798015.1 bacterium | reverse complement strand
GAGGGGTACCCCTCTTGATGTATGAAAAGATATAAAAGATTATAACGATATAGAATAATAAAAATGGGAAATAAAAAGAGGAAGTAGATAGATAAAAAAATTGTCTTGACAAATGGGAGCAGTATACACATTGTAAAGTTACAATTACCACACCCCCCGCAGATGCGGGGAAAAAACAAAAACTCTTCTTCAAATGAAAAGGTCGCTTATGTCATAAATATAATATCCTTTTTTGTTTTTTTTAAAAATAGTTGAAAATAACGGAATAAATTTTTGAATAACAGATTTTTTAGGTTTAATCTTCACTATGGCATGGATAATTTTTATAATCTTATCATGCAAATATAAAACCGATATGTCAGCGATTGTCCCGTTAAGGTCTCCTGTATAGTTTGCATTTCCCGTAATACTCCCCCCTTGCCTTTCTTTATTTTCTTTATATAGATATATTGCTTTTATATTAATAAATTTGAGATTAAAAGCGGGGATCTTCAAAAATCCGGAATTCAGTGAATAAATTCCTGTATTGTAAATGTCGATATTGACAGGTATTTTCTTGAAGATAAGCATATTATAAAGAACAAACGGCGATGCATCGATAGTTATAATAGATGATTTCGCCATAGGTTTTCCACTTTCGCTACCGAGGCGGGTTCCTTTTAAATTAACATTAAACGGCAGTGATGGATAAATAGAATTGATTTTTAAATTTATTCCCATATTATTAATAGCATAACTTTCTATCTTATTTTTCAGGCTATTATAAGGGAAAAAATAGAACATGAAAAAATAGGTAAAAAAGAGTAAAATAAACAGAAACGGGATGAGTATTAAAAAAAGCCTGAATTTAATTCTTGAGATAATTATGCCGTTTACCCTGTTTTTCAATTTTTGAATATTTATACTTTTCATGATATTTCACATTAAATAAATTTATGGCTAATTTTGCCTTTAAAAAAAACGGCTTTACCCTGTTGGAAGTTATGATCGCAATGCTCATATTTGCAATCATAATATCCTTTTTATATTTTACATTTACATCCGTTAATCGTGCAAGGAAATATTCAGTAAAATCATCCACACCATATATAGAAGCAGGTTTAATCTTTAATGAATTTCACTCGAAAATTATTGAATTTAATTATGTTTATCCGCTTCTTATAGGCAAAAGAAAAACAATATCCGGTAAAGTTCTATCAAGCATATATTTTACAGGTTTTTCACATAAAGCGGTTCCTTTTTTTTTAACAGAATCTAATGAAAACATAAATTATTTTTATTTAAAGAAAAGAAAACGTAGCCGTTTATATGACCTTGCATATAAAGAATCATTCTTCAAAAGCGTCAGGGGCTCTTTAGCCGTTTCCTCCAGGAAAATAATAATTGTTAAAAATATCGAATATTTTTCAATAAAGTATTTTAATAATGGCTTATGGATACATAAATATAATTATTCAACCTATAATGCAGCGCCAAAAGCGATAAAAATAAAGTTCGGCATATTAGTAAACAGAACGCTTAAAAAGTTCGAGTACGAATTTAATATGTAATTTTGCCTATAAACTTAAGCAGTATTTTTTCATTTTCCGTTTATAAACCTTCTATTCAGGACAACATTAAGATTTAGTAGTTTATTATCGTTAAAATTTTTATATATCCTAAGCGATATGATATCCGGATTATAATTTAAGCCCCTTATATTATATATTATGTTTATTACCTGATTTAACGTTAAGCCTTCGAGGATTATCGAAATTTTTTCCGCCTTTTTATTGTTTTTATTTTTTGAATATATTCCGTTAAGCTTTTTAATAGATATTTTACTTATATTCAAATGTTTGAATAATCCTGTTAAAAATGTGATATAACCCCTTTTTTTATAGGTTATATGCGGATTAGCTTTATTTAACAAATTATTGTTCTCTGTATTTGCGTATGATTTTATTGAGGCTATTTTATGAGAGTATTTGATTATGTAGTTAAGTGTCTTTTGCTCTTGTATAATTGTTGCGTTTAACCTTTTTAAAGCGGTTAATCCCGGAATAATAAGAAAGAATATGACAAAGATTAAAAGAATTAATAAACCGCCGATGCCAAGCGATATTTTTTGGTTTTTATCTAATTGTTCTATATTAAAATTAAACATATAAATAAATAGACCGGATATATTTTAAAATTATTTTTTTATTTATTTATTATTAGTATTTTTGTATATTTATATTATAATATAATTTTAATATATTTTATTAATACTTTATTTTTACATTATATCGCAAATGTTTTAGCTTTACAAACAGTGTAAAATGCCTTTTATGCTTATAGTTAATAGTAAAAAGGGGACTGCCCTTATATATGTCATACTTATCGTAGGCTTGTTAAGCGTATTAGTGGTAAATTTTATCGTAAAAACAAGAACATATATAAATTCCACTGAATATGTAAAGAATCAAAGCAGGGCATACTATATTGCAAAATCTGGAATAGAATTATCAAGTTTCTTTTTAGAGAAATATGCCTCAAATCCTCAATTATTATACCAGATGTTAAATAAAATGACCCCTTACGAAAACGGTTATCCGCTTCTTGGAGGCAAATTAAAGCTTAGGCTAACCGATAACGATTCAAAGCTCAATATAAATCAGTTGATATATGAAAACGGTGCCGTTAATCCTACAATTTATAGCGAAATGCAGAGGCTTTTTTATATTCTCGGAATTCCTGAAAACATTTTGGATAATATGGTAATTTTTATGCAAAAAACCGGCTTAAATTATGAAAGTTTAGAACTAAGATCAATGGGTTTTATAAATTTAAAAATATTGCCTGCAACAAACACTGCCGTCTTAAACAACCAGTTTAAAAACCCTTTTATTTCACTAAGGGATATAATATTAGTTCCTCAAATGAAATATAAGTATTATTATATTTTAAGGCATTTTTTAACGGTTTATTCATCGGGAGATATCAATGTAAATTCTGCCCCCCCGCAAATATTAGAGGCTCTAAGTCCTGATATAGGCAAAAGCGCGGCAAATGAACTTATAAAATATAGAATGGAAACCCCTATTATGTCCGTTTCCCAGATTGCAAATATTCCAGGGTTTAGCAGTGCCACTCTTACCAGCATTGTAAATCGGGTAGAAACGACTTCCGGCTATTATGTCATTCATTCGACGGGGATATATGGCGGGGCAAAGTCTAAAATTTCAACACTTTATTATATAAATGGCACGGAACCACAAAAGATATATGAATATATTAAATAAAAAAAAAGTTGCCGTTAAATTTAAAACCGGTAAAATTCAGGATAAAGGACGCCAAGAAAATTTTTTAGCGGCGGAAGCGGACAAAAACGCGAACCTTCACATAACGGAAAATATTACATATTATGGCATAAATTCTCACTGCCAAATGTTATTCATCCTCAATCCGTCCTCGATATCCTCTAAGATATTGACCTATCCCTTTAAATTAAAAGGGGTGAGTCAAACTAAAAGCCTTTCTGTGATTGCGATAGAGGAGTTTACACCATTTAAGCCGGATGAATTGACCTTTATAGCCACTAAAATTTCGGATAATTCTATACTACTTGAGTATATAAAAAAAGACGATTTGAAAGAAATTTCCGATGGTTTAGAGCTAATGGGCGGCGGTAAAAATAGGGTTAAATTTTATTTCCCTTATTCACTGCTGTTAAAGATTGCAACTTCCTTAAAAATAGCCGAAAACGGCGAAAAAATGGCTTTTATTCATAACTTTGAAAACGAATCTTATGGAATTTTATTCGATAATCGGGTGTTAAAAGATATAGTCGGCTTAAATTTGCTATCCTCCGAAAATACTAAAACCGCCCCATTAAGTATTGCTACCCTAAACGCATTGAGAGAATATAAAGTGCTTTACTTGAACAACTTTAAAAATAACCTTAAAAACATCGGGAATATCGGAAATGACGCCTATATTCAGGGTTACTACCTCGACCTATATTTCTTGCTAACATTAAAGCAAAACGAACTTCCGCCATATGCAACCGCATATAAGTCGGATAGCGGCATTTTTGGGCATTTTGGTAATGCCCTGCCCATTTTAAAATATTCTTCAAGTTTTCTAATTATAATTTTATTAACTTTTTTTGTATGGACAACCGAGAATTATTATAATAAATTAGACGAAAAAAATGCGTTGAATGCCAAGATTAATAAGATTTTAAGGCATTATATGCCTGGGAAAGCTGTTTTTTACGAGCCTAAATTCGAGATAAAGTCATACTACAATTCATTAAAAGAAAAGGCGGGCGGTAAAACCAAAAGCAAAGACATCCTTAACTTTATAAGATATATTTCGGCATATAGACAGTCTATAAAGGATTTAAAAATAGACAAAATAGGTTATTCGTTAGGGGAATTTAGTTTAAAAGGGAGTGTTAGCGGTTACAGCCTTTTAAATAAGTTTAAAAGTTATTTAAAAAACGGCTATTATAGAATCAAACGGGTAAGGTCGTATAAAAATTCGGAAGGTTTAGTAAAATTTGGAATATATTTAATTAAAAAGTAAATTATGTTTAAATTCCCAGGTATTAAAAACAAAAAATATTTTAAATTATTTTATTACTTGTTGTTAATAGTTATTACCTCAATAGCTATTGCGATTTCGGCAGATAGATACATTTATAACAGAATTTCTATAAGTTATATAAATAGCATTAATCCATATTCGGAAAAGAGTTCGGTTTTAAACAAAAAAAATCTCACGGCAAGAGATATTGCATATTATAATCCCATACTTAAAAACAATGTATTCGATGCCAGGATTAACGGGCCTTTAATTAATTATAGCCATAAATCTAACTTTGCATCTTTAAATGTAAAATTGATAGGCACTATAAAGGGCAAGATAAACTATGCATTCTTTTTAATTCCGACAGGCAGCTTAAAAAAAGAAATATTCGTTAAAACAGGGAGTATAATTAAAAACGGATTTATACTTTATAAAGTAAATTTAAAAAGCGTAATAATATCAAAAAATGGACAGACCCTTAAGGTAAGTATAATAAAAGAGCAATCGAATGCCAATACTAATTCTCAGGGTGCAATTCCGTTAAATCAAAATGTCCCAAATGCCCAAAATAGTATTTTGAGTTTAAGTAGGGCTATTAAAAAGGTTGGAAAATATTCTTACGACATAAATAAGTCAATGATAAAAAAAAGCGAGCTAAACTCCATTTTTACACAAATGCATGCCGTTCCGGATATTATAGGCAATAAAATAGTCGGCTTTAAGGTGCTTAATATAATGCCCTCAGGGATATTTCACTATATGGGATTTAAAATAGGGGATATAATTAAGGATATTAACGGAACTCCGCTTAACAGCCCGCAGGAAGCAATTAATTTATTATCCGGAATAATGTACCAAAATAGTGTAAATGTAAATATCGTTAGGGGGAATAAAAAATTGACTTTGAGCTATTCTATTCAATAGTGGGCAATGTATATAATTAAAATGTATATAATTAAATAGATAATTCATATTTATTTATTTCATTTATTTGTGGTTAAATATATATTAAAATTATATATTAAGATAAAAAAATATTAAAATAAAAAATGAAAATAAATATGTTATGTTAAGAGGGGCTGGGGATTTTATGACTTTAAATATTAAAGGTAATCAAGGCAATAGCCGCAGCAGGATTTTTTGGCTAATAACTTTGTTTGTAATCTTTGTATATTTTATACAACCAATTAATATTAATATCTGTAATATCTGTGCATTTACGGCTAAACCGGCGTTTGGTGCAGAGCTTGAAAACAGCGCGCTTAAATATAACGGGTATGTAACCCTTAATTTTAGGAATGTTAGGATCTCAACCCTAGTAAAGTTTATTTCAAAAATTACCCATAAAAATTTTATATATTCAGGCAAATTAACCGGACATGTAACAATAATATCATCAAAGAAAATAACTATAAAAGAGGCTTATAAGGCATTTTTAACCGCGCTTTCATACAAAGGGCTTACGGTAGTTAAAAGAAACGGCATCTATAAAATAATTCCCACCGCAAATGCAAGGCAAAGCTCTATTTCCGTATCTACAACAAGGCTATCTGCCATCGGACACGAATATGAAACTCAGATAGTCTTTTTGAAATATCTTAATGCCCAGAGCATAGTTCAGGCGCTGGTTCCCCTTTTATCCCCTTCCGCTAATATTCAGAGTTATGCGCCCACAAACTCTCTAATAATTACCGATTCTGCATCGGATATAAAAAAAGCCGATAAGATAATAAAAGATTTGGATGTTCCAAATTATGGGCAAAACATAACGATATATCCCGTTCGTTACGTTTCCGTTACAAAGATAGCAAAAATTTTGGATATTATTTATACCGGCGCTTATCCGCCAAATTATATGACCACAAATATAAATAGTCAATTTGTGAAGATAATCCCTTATAAACAGACTAATTCGCTCATCATAATGGCTACCCCGAAAAATTTGCAAAAGATAATAAAACTCATAAAATCTTTAGATGTTAAATCAAACACTCAAAGCCTTACCATTCATGTGTATAAATTAAAATATGCAAAGGCAAAAACTATTGCCTCTATTTTAACGAGCGTTATATCTAAGTCCAAAGATTTATCTAAAAGTTCATCGGCATCAGGGCAGGGTATAACCGCCCCCACATTTAACCCGCCGTTTCGACCTCCTATTAAAACCGCGGCTTTAACTCCCGCTTCGGTCAAACCCAGCGGCATTTCCTTAATAGGCAATGCCATTATAATCCCCGATAAAGAGGATAATTCTCTCATAATAGAAGCAACCCCTTATCAGTATAAAGAAATATTGGCTGTTATCAAACAATTAGATATAAGAAGGAGGCAGGTTTTTGTTCAGGTAGTTATAGCAGAGGTGAGTTTAAATAATACCTCCGAAATAGGCACTCAGTATTACGGACAAAAGGGTAATTTTTTTGGTCTCGGCAATTATAATATGTCTCAGGGAATTACCAGTTTTCTGTCCAATCCTTTTAATGTTTCCGGTCTTGTGGCAGGTACTATGGGCGGGTCTATTTCGCTTCCGATCGGACCCAACGGAACCATGGAAACAGTGCCGTCTTTTGCAGCGCTATTTCGTTTAATAACATCGGATTCTGCTATAAATGTCCTTTCGGCGCCGGATCTTTTGACCCTCGATAACCAAAAAGCTAAAATAATGGTTGGAGAAAATGTTCCATTTATAACGTCCTCTGCTACAAGCCAATATGCGCTTCAAAATATTGTAACCCAGGTGCAAAGGCAAAATGTCGGCGTTCAACTAAATATCACCCCGACGATAAATTCCGATAACTACATTTCTTTAAAAATAGATGCCAAAATTACTGCTATAATACCTTCCCCTGACGGTCTTAACGCAAATCTTGTCGGACCTACTACATCAAAAAGGTATATTAAAACAAATGTGCTCGTGAAAAATAATCAAATGATAGTTACAGGGGGGCTTATACAAAATTCCATAAACAATACGACTACCGGCATTCCTATTCTTGAAAATATCCCGATTCTCGGGTATCTCTTTAAAGATCAGTCAAAAAACCTTCAAAGAGACAATCTCGTTATTCTCATATCTCCAAAAATAGTTGAAACAAATGCCGTAATATCGGAAATAACAAAAAAGAAGAATAAGAAACTCTTAAATTTTATGAAAAAACATAATGAAAAAATTCCGGGAATTAAGCACTATTTGACAATAGCGCCGTCATATATAAAGAAAAAATAAATAAAAAAAATAAATTAGAGTAATTCAAGGTAAGCCAAAAAATAAGAAACAAGAAAAATTGTTATGCAAGTACAAAATAACCAAAATACTCTGCCTATCTTTACCGATGAGATAGGCAATTTTATCAGGGCAAATTTCTCATCGTTGTATTTAAAAAGGTATCTTATTTTGCCAGTAAAATTAAAAGAAGGCGACAATAAAGAAAAAGAAGGCGATTATTTATTTATTGTCACGGAAGAAACAAGAGCCGATGCCATAAACGACTGTTTAATGAAATTAAAAATTAAAAATACGGACAGGGTAAGCACGGCGAACCTGAATAAAGAAGATCTGATAAATTTAATAAACTCGGTTTACGAATTATCTATGGATTCGTCCAAAGAGGTTGCAAATGAGGTATCAGCCAAGGATTCTTATAATAACTTAAAGAGTTTCGAGTCCATAGATATAATAGATATACAAAGCGATGCTCCAGCTATAAAATTGATTAACACTCTAATTCTTGAGGCTGTCCGGTCAAATGCATCGGATATACATATAGAACCTTATGAAAACCATTTTACGGTCAGATTCAGGATAGACGGCTCTCTAACCGATATAGTAAACCCTCCTGCAGGACTTCAGTCGTCTTTGGTTTCAAGGATTAAAGTAATGGCAGGTCTCGATATTGCGGAAAAAAGGCTTCCTCAGGACGGCAGAATTCAGCTTAAGGTTAGCAACAGAAATGTCGATGTCAGGGTTTCGGTCATTCCCACTCTTTACGGCGAACGCGTGGTTTTAAGGCTTTTGGATAAGTCTTTAAAACTTTTTGACATAAACGAAGTCGGGATAGACGAAATATTTATGCCTTCCGTTAGGAAATCTTTATCAAAGTCAAACGGGATGATTTTAACTACAGGACCAACGGGCTCCGGCAAAACCACTACTTTATATTCTTTTATACATACTATAAATAATATGTTTCCCGATAAAAATGTACTTACCATTGAAGACCCTGTTGAATATCAAATTCCTAAAATATCGCAGATGCATGTCAACTCTAAAATCGGGCTTACTTTTGCCTCGGGACTCAAACATATCTTAAGGCAGGATCCCGATATTATTATGGTAGGGGAGATCAGAGATTCGGAAACTGCTGAAATTGCCGTGCAATCCGCATTAACAGGACATCTTGTTTTTTCATCCCTCCATACCAATGATGCCGCAAGTGCATTTACAAGACTTATAGACATGGGAATAGAGCCTTTTTTGGTTTCGTCATCTCTTGAAATAGTTTTTGCCCAGAGGCTATTAAAACTGCTCTGTAATAGTTGCAAAAAAAGGGTCCGATTGTCCGATTCGGAAATTAAAACGATTTTTCATGGCGAGGTTTTTACGGAAAGTGAAGAACTTCCTAAAATTAAAAGCGGTGAATTTTTTGGACATACCGATGGTGGATGTGATAGGTGCAATCATACCGGATATAAGGGAAGAACAGCTATCTATGAGATACTGGAAATAGATGACGAGATAAGGTCAATGATTATGACTAAAAGAAATTCAAAAGAAATAAAACATAAGGCTATATTAAACGGGATGTCAACATTGAGGCAGGAGGCTGTTAAACTATTTGCAAATGGTAGTACCTCTTTATTTGAGCTTTTGCGGATAACGCAGGAAGATAAATAGAAGGATGGGAAGAGGGTGGAGGCATGTCCTCGATACTCTTAGGGTAATATTGGGCAATATTGCAGTTTTATAGAATAATAGACATGGCAGTATTTAATTATAAAGGGTTAAATTATAAAGGAGAAGTAACCGTAGGATTTATTGAAATAGATGATAAATCCGGCGCAATTTCTTTGCTTAGGGACAAAGGTATTTTTGTTACGGAAATAACCGTTGAAAAAGGGTCTGTCAATAAAAAACCTGAAGAAATAGGGTTAGTTCAGGGGGTTCAGGGAAAAAAAGGGGCATTATCCGTAAACGGTATTATCAATGGGGTTACCAAAAGTATTAAAGATACGCTTTTTATCACTTTAGAAAAAAACCCTTCCCAGACCGATTTAGCAACCTTCATAAGGCAGCTTGCTTCGATGGTAAAGGCGGGTATTCCTCTTTTTGATGCAATAAACGATATAAAATCCCAGATAAAGAATACTGTTCTAAAAAGGGCTATTTCTAATGTCCTTGAATCCATAAAAGAGGGAGCATCTCTTTCTTATGCTTTTAAGGGCTATCCTAAAATATTTCCCAACATTGTGGTCTCTTCGGTAGAAGCAGGCGAAGAATCGGGAACATTATCATCCGTACTTGAAAAACTTGCCGTTTACTTAGAGGAAAAAAATGCGCTTAAAAAAAGGATAGCCTCAGCCTTGATTTATCCGCTCATTATGTCGGCTGTGGGATTTTCTATCCTTTTTTATATCGTAGTTTATATAGTTCCCGTTATATCCAAAATTTTTAAGTCTATGCACCATGTTCTGCCCCTTCCAACCCGAATTGTACTGTTCGTTAGCTATGTTTTTTCGCACTATTTTTTAATCCTTTTAATTTTATCGGTTGTTGTATATCTTTATCTTACAAGTTATTTTAAAACCGAAAAGGGGAGATTAAGGCGCGATAAATTTTTATTGAAAATTCCATTGGTCGGAAAGTTCATAATTTTAAAAGATGTAAATCTATTTTCACAAAACCTTTCTACGCTATTAACAAGTGGGGTTATTATAACCAAAGCAATCAGAGTTGCTTCCCTTAATATTACCAATGTAGTCTTGAAAAATGCGCTTTTTGACGCTCAGAAAAGTTTAGAAGAGGGTTATGGGTTTGCAGGACCGATTGAAAAATCAGGTCTTTTTCCTCAAATATTCGTTAATATGGTAAGAGCCGGCGAAAAGAGCGGAAATTTGGATGAAATGCTTATCGTTGCCTCTAATATCATAAAAAATGAAATTGATTTTTATGTTTCATCGTTAACCCAGATGTTGGAACCGATAATGGTTATAGTTATGGGCTTCGTTGTTGGATTTATCGTAATTGCAATTATGCTTCCGATATTTGAAATGAGTTCTTTGGTAAAATAATTCGTAAAGCGATCATCTTATCATCTTTTATGTGATATTTTTATGTAGTATATATTACGATATAGATATAAATATAGTAAACATAATTAATAACATATATATAAATATGTGTAATCTTTTAATAAAGAGGTGAAAATATATGAATATTAACAAAGAAGACGGATTTACTTTAATAGAACTAATGATAGTTCTTGTGATACTTGCCATACTTGCTGCCATAGTTGTTCCAAAAATTATGTCAAATCCGCATAAGGCAAAGGTTACGGCAGCCAAAACACAAATCAGGGATTTTGAAACGGCTCTGAGTATGTTTAAACTGCAAAACGGCTTTTATCCGACGACGGCACAGGATCTTGAAGCCCTTGTCAAAGAACCCGCTATTCCGCCTATTCCCAAACATTATCAAAAAGGCGGGTATTTAAGTTACATACCAAATGACCCATGGGGTAATAAGTACATATATCTGTCTCCATCAAGGCACGGAAGTTATGCGATTATATCTTACGGACCTACAGGAGCGCCTGGAGGAAAAGGCAGAAATGCACCGATAGAAAGCTGGCATCTCCATTAAAACTCAGGAAAAAGATTATGACAAGTTTAAGCAAAAGTTTAGGTAAAGTAAGCGGATTTACCCTGTTAGAGCTTTTAGTTGTATTAATAATAGTTTCGTTAATGCTATATATTACATATCCTATTATTAGAAGAAATATTATTTACGGCAATAAAAATCCCAATTTAACGAAAACTATCCTGCTTTTAAAATACTTGATGAGCAAAAGATTTTCCAAATTTAAAAATAAAGATATTTTTGTTAGATTTGATATTAAAGATAATTATATAAAGATTTATTATAAAAAGGCGGATAGGCTCATACCTTTTAAAAAATTAAAACTTTATAAAATAAGATATAATTCTCTAAGGATGAAAGAGATAAAATCAGGCGGCAAAACTATTTCCCGCGGAAGTTATTATATCTTAATATCACCTGATTATATATCTGCGCCATTTACTATAATCTTTTCAGAAAGCGGCGTTATAAAAAAACTGTTTATAAATACTTACATAAACAGAGCAAAAACAAGTTAGCAAATTTATTTACCTTTTTAAAAAGGAGCTATATATGTATTAAAGAATTAAATTAATTTTAAAAAATTTTATTGACTTTTTTAAAAAAGAGTTATATAGTTCAGTTCATTGATATTATGTTAACATACTATAATATATTAATATAATATAATATGTTAATTATGCTATATATTTAAACTAACCTCGTTTGTAGTAAGGGGTTAATTATGAAATCAAGGTTTTTTAGAGAAAGGTCTGTTAGCAATTTTATTCACGATTCTAATCGAATTACCTATGTCCCTGACAATTGTCATGCAATCACTTTTAAAAAGCCTCATCCGCCTTAAGTTTACTTAATCTTAACCATGGTTTTCCCTTAGGAGTATTTGTTATAAATAATTTGTTATATAAATAAAAAGATAACTTAAAAAAACCATGGAAAAGGGTGTAGTTTTTATTTTTAAAACATTTTTTTAAAATTTAAAAGGAGGAAAATTCAATGGAGAAAGAATTGCCTTTTAAAAAAAGAACGCTTTTTCCTTATTTAATTGCAATTTTAATGTTTTTAAGTGTGGGTGTTTTTCTTTTTGCCGGTTGCGGGGCAGGAGGAAGAGGAGGTCCAACCAGCTTACTTCCGTCTACCACAACCCCTTCAGTATCCCCCGCTATAACATCTACTATTTCCCTTTCGGCTGCTTCTACGGGAGCCGGATCGTTTTCGCCCAACGGGCTCTATTTTTATGCAAGCACCTCTAACGGCGTAGATGTTATAAATACGGTCACAGGATCGTTGGTAACGACCCTGACTGTCAGCGGAACGCCTCACGGGCCGGTTACATTTTCCGGTCCTTCCGACATTTATGTACAAACCACTGCTTCGGATATATACGCAATTGATCCTTTAACCAATACAATCGGAGCGCCGTCTTCAACAACTGCCGTAGCGGGACTCTTTCCGTCAAACAAACATACCGACGGCGGATATACTATCTGGGGTTGGGCAAATAAGCTTTCCATCCTTGATTTGCCCTCGCTTACCGTTTCCAAGACCATTAACCCCATCGATTCTTCAATGGCATATCCGAAAGATCCTGGCGAATGGACGGCTGTAAACCCGATTTATCCTTACGGCTATATTTCCTTAAGAGGCTCTGGAAATGTCTTTATTGTGGATTTAAATCCAAGTGATGCAACCTATGGAACGGTTGTAAAGACTATACCGATTATGGTTTCCGGCGTCCAAACTTACGGTCCGTGCGATGCTACCGTGAGCGGCAACGGAAAATATTTATATACCCCGATATTCGGCGCTACAGGCTTCGGCGAACCTACTGTTTCACCCGGTTATGTGCTTGTTATAGATGTCAATCCAAATAGTTCAAGATACGGTACAATCATTCAGCAGGTTGATGCTCCGAGTGGATTTACCACCATAATGGCTACGCTTTCGCCGAGCAATCAATATCTTGCCATAGAAGGCTCGGGAGGAGAGCTGTATTACACCGTTAATCCTTCCACCGGTCTTATAACAAACCCGACGTCCCCGTATGAGTTTACCTCTCTTGCGGGAGCAAATACCGACGAATTTACGCCGGGAAGCAACAGGGATTTTGTAATGATAGGTTCTAATGTGGATGTTGTAACGATGGTGCCATAATGTTTCCGAACGGGCGATATGATATGATGCTACATGTTTACATTGTTTATTATAAATAATAAAATGATATATTATAGTATGATGTAATGTAATATAATATATATAGTATGATTATAATAAAAAAATATGAATGATAAAAATTTTATCATGACTATATGTACTATACATAAATATAACATAAAAGGGGGTGATTATTCCAAATGAAGCGGTTAAATCTTATAAATAAGATTCTCCTGACAATTGCGTTGTTGCTACTTCCGATAGCCATCATGGGTGGCATTTCCTTTAGTGTTGCCCATTTTCATGCAGGCTCAAGTTATATTGGGTTTGGTGAAGGCTTAGTCACCGGTTCTTCCAGCAGTACTGGGGGCGGAGGCGGCGGCGGCGGAGGCGGCGGCGGCGGAGGAGGAGGCGGATGCGGAGGTTAATTCCCGGCTTATTCGCTACTTACGCTTTTTGCTCTTTATCATTTAATCCTCCTTAAGAAATTAAGAAATAATAAGGTGAGCAGGAAGTCGCCAGAATGATAGAGGATAATGGACTGCTTTTGGGAATGTAAACTTAAGGGCAGCCCGTTACTCTCGTCGCGTAGATATTTATATGCGCTAAAATATTTATAAAATAAAATTAAGTAAATGAGTGTATAGATTTCATTAATTTTTTATTTATTTTAAGAAAGGAGGGCTTAGCGATGGAAAAATACCTTCTTAGGTATAAAGTAAGTATAGCTCTGATGATTTTTGCACTGTTAATTGTATTTTTTTATCCTGTAAGAAATTCATTTGGAGCGGGATATAAAAAGGATGGGGTTGGCGTAAGTTTATACGGGTATTATGTTGGCAAAGCTTACTGGTCTATGAATCAAGTTCAGTATTTCAATTCTCTATCTCAATATCCTGACAACAATACATTTCAAACTTTTTTTCAGGCATTAAGGCTGTTTACAAAAATCAGTTATGGTCCCAAAGTATATGGCGAACCGCTTGCAACGCTTTTTACCGAGGTTGATTTGACAAATGATTATACCCCTACCGGATTAGCCGGCAACGGATATGGATCAAACGGTTGGCAGAATTTGGGTTATACCCCGGTGCCGGTGGGATTTAACCATGATTTCAACACCTTTGGGCTAAAACAGGCTTATTTGCGTTTTATGACCCCTGCCGGAGCATTTCTTATAGGCAGGATGCCGGTGTATTTGGGACTTGGCATAGCTATGAATACATACGCTGATGCGATAGGGGATTATTTTCCCGTCAATAATAAAAAATGGGCTGTATTCGGAGGGGTTTTAATAGGAAATGAGACAATAGCCGGAAACGGGCTTTATAATGCCTCGGCAGCGGTGTATCCTCCTGTAAATTCTGCTTATACGCATATCCAGATGGGAACGATGCCGCTTTTAGCCGTGGTATTAAGAAAGCCGATAAGCGATATAACGGGTAGCGCTTGGATTTCCGAGGCACATCTAAACCAATGGGGGGCTTATTTTCAGCCGGCAGCAGTGGGTTATCAAGAGGGCGTGTATCCCGGCGGATTTACTAACGGCGTAACCACTCAGGTTGAAAACTCTGATTATCCAACCCTAAACGTAACTTTTGGGGGTTTGAGCGCCACATACTCAAATAATTCGGGGACTGTGGTAAGCGGGGAGTTCGATTATTTTCGGGGAAGCGTAGTTCCATCGTCAAGCCTTGCGGCTGAAGCCGTTACTCCGCTTTCTTCTCCTGCATCCGTTTACAACGCAAACGGTACTCCTAACATTTATCTTCCTTCATCAACAATTATACCCCTTCCCGTTTACAATGCCGGCGGAAAGGACAAGATAGATTCGTGGGATATTTATTTGACGGCGCAGACTTTGCTGAACACGCCTTATTTTCCTTTGACTATAGGGGGCAAATTTGGCGCAGGCTCTCCCATTGCAGCAGGTCATTATGATTTTACGTACTATTCTCAGCTTGAAAATAATTCGACGTTTTTCGGAGATGTGATAGACGGTTATCAAGCTATTCAAATTTCTACCCCCGGTTTAGCCTATATGTACGGACCTATTCCTATGAGTACCGACCTTGCCAATAGATATGCCATAATGGGTTATGTGAAGGAGCACCTGCCTGGTGATAATTCATTGAGGGAATCGGTGATATATGCAAGGTGGCTTAAGACACAACTTAATATCAATGGAGCTAACTACCAGATGTTTGGGGGCCACACAATAGGAACAGAGTTTGATTTAAACTTTACACATAAATTTTCAAATACGATGAGATGGAAAATGTGGGCAAGTACAGTGATTACGGGCAGCGGGCTTGATAGTTTTAGTTATCCTGTACAGTCAATTGGTGAAACTAATCCGGCGCCGACATCTGTTCCTCCTTATTCATATCATAAAAAGATATATGCGTTAGGTACGGTTTTTGTTTGGGCATTTTAGAATTATCCCATTTATAGATTAGGAATAGGATTTTTAGGCTGTTTATGAATAAAAAAAATAAAAGTATAACTATAAAAAAAGGTGTACTTTTTTTGCTTATTCTTATAATAATAGGGATAATAATTGGAGGTGTGTTTTATTACAAGTCGAAGACACATATTATAGTTCGGAACTTCAAGGTTGGAAGGTCCCCCTTTGGAATGGCCATATCAAACAGCAACAACATCTATGTTGCAATCGGCGGTTTTAATAATCTAATTGAACTTGATAATTCTGGAAAATACATAAAGAGTTTGGTGGCGAATTGGGCGCCTTCCGGAGTAGTTATAGGTAAAAAAGGCAATATTTATGTATCAACGGGAATGGGTTATTTAATAAAATTTAGTAAATCCGGCGAGTTTTTAAAAGAAGTTTTTACAGGGATAACTTCAAGCGGAATTGCCATAGGTCCGCATGGTAACATTTATGTGGCTTCAATTCATGCGGGCAATATTGTAAAGTTAAACCGCTCCTTAAAAATCTTAAAGATATTACCGGCTGGAAAATCAACTTATACTGTTGTTTTGAATAAATCAGGCAATATTTATGTGGCAAATTTTTTAAAAAAAGGGACAATAACGGAATTATCCCCCAAAGGTAAAATTATATCTGTCTTTAAGGCAGGGGATAAACCCGAAGGTATAGCAATTGGCAAAAAAGGTAATATCTACGTGACAACATATTATACCAATGATGTAATGAAATTTACAAAAAACGGCAAATTTATCGGCAAGGTTTATTTAAAGGGGAACCCTTATGCCATTGCTTTAAGTACTACGGGGACAATTTTTGTTGCCTGTATAAATTCTGATTATGTTTATAAATTGAACCGTCACGGGAAGATACTTAATAAGTTTAAAACCGGCAAGTGGCCAAATTATGTAGCTATCGATGAAACCGGCAATGTTTGGGTGTCGGACAGCGGTTCCGGAGAGGTGACGGAGATTAAAAACATTACAAAAGGAAAACAATTTTTTCCATATAAAGACCCCGTCTGGGAATCAAGCTTTTAAAAAAGATATTATTGTATCGGTCCCTTAATTGAAGTTGAAGGAATAAAAATTAGTTTATGCATATTAATTATGCGCGACCGGATGAACCTAAAACTTTCATTCTTTCTCTAATAACTTCAATAACATAATCCCTTGCCGGACCGAAAATTTTTCTCGGATCTATTTGAGATTTATCATTTGTGATACTTTCCCTGACTTTTGCAAGGAACGAAATGCGGAGGTCGGTATCGGTATTCACCTTATTTATTCCAAATTTTATAGCATCCTTCAGGACATCGAAAGGGACACCCTTTGCGCCCTTTAAATCTCCGCCGAACTCCTCGAATTTTTTTGATGCCGTTTCGGGAACGGACGAAGCGCCGTGGAGAACAAGCGGGATACCTGTTAATTCTTTCACCTTTTTTAATCTATCAAAATCTAATTTTGGCTCTCCTTTAAATTTGAAAGCACCGTGAGAAGTACCTATTGCTGGGGCAAGAAAATCAATACCGGATGAGGCGACAAAGTCTTTTGCCTCGTTGGGATTTACGAGGACGGCATCTCTTTCTGCCACTGAAACATTATCTTCTATGCCCTTAAGCCTGCCGAGTTCAGCTTCCACGGATATTCCAAGCGGATGGCAAATACTTACGACCTGTTTTGTAATTTTAAGGTTTTCTTCATACGGAAAATGAGACGCGTCAATCATAATGGAGGTAAAACCAGCTTTTATGGCAACCATAACGGCATTTAAGTTTGAACCGTGATCAAGGTGGAGCGCTATGGGGATTTTGGGATAATTATCAGATAATGTTTTAGTCATTGCAAAGAGCATATCTGCGCCGGCATATTTTATTGCGCTTTCGCTTGCGGCAATGATTATAGGAGATTTTTCTGACTGGGCCGCCAAAAATATTGCCTGTAAAAACTCCATATTATTTACATTAAAGGCGCCAACGGCATACCCATTTTTATTAGCATCGTCAAGTATTATTTTTGCGGATATTAAAGGCATTTTATCCTCCCATATTTAAAATTATTTAAAATTATAAACAAGTACAAAAAAACTAATATTAAAAAAACCTAACAAATTGAAACAAATTATGTGGCGGAAGCGTATGGGAATCGAACCCACCGCGCAAATTGCCTTTGCGCCTGTTGATTTGAAGTCAAAGAGAAGCACCAGCCCTCCTTCCGCTTCCTTAATTTATTCTTATACAAATTATAATATATCTTTACCTATTATTCAAGTCCCAACATCTTTGTTTATGTTTTAAAAAACAGGTTTATATGGTATAATTCTACAAAAAGATATCAACATAAACCATATAAATATTTATTTATATTTAAAATAAGTGAATTTAGTTTGTCAATTTTGGGGGGTTACTAAGAGAACCGAGAGAAATTACAAACTATATAATTAATATAATTATAATAAGGTGATAAATAGTAAGCATGGATAATTGGAAATTAGGCGATGACAGCCTTTATAATGATAATGAAAGGAATTTTACAATTGGAAAATCCAGTAAGGAGGAGGAGGAGGAAGATGATTTAGGCTCTACATTTTATAAAAAGAATGACGTGAAAGACGATAAACCCAAAAAAGAGAGAACGACCAACAACAAGCCATTCCATGAAAGGAATGGCTTTAAAAAGACATTTTATATAATACTGGGAATAGCCGCGGTGATATCTGCATACTATCTTTTCAAAACATTTTTTCCCGGGAATAATTTGAATATAAAACTTTTTAACTTAAAGACGAAGGTTTTTAGATCAAAGGTGCTTCCGGAAAATAATCTCGTCATTACAGGTTATTTGCTAAATAAAAATAATTTTCCGATAAGCTATGTTAAGCTCGCCTGTAAACTTTATAGCGTCAAAAATATAATCCTTGTAACAAAACATGTTTACGCAGGCAATTTTATCGATATAAAACGACTTAAGAATATGTCCAATGTGGAAATTAATATGAAACTTAATAATAAATTAGGCAATAATATGTCCAATGTGGAAATCTTACCAAATCACCCCATTAAATTTATGGTTGTATTTTTTGATATAGCTTCAAATTCAAAAAACTACTCGATAACAGTCAGCCACTTTTACAGGATAAAAAAATAATAAATAAAAGTAAAGGTGTTTTACGCCTTTTTGGCTGATTTAGACTTAGCCTGCTTTTTCACTTTTGGTGTTGCAACGGATTTTGATCTGGTTATCTGCCTTTTTTTGGGTGCAGGTTCTTCTTCAGGCGTAACATCTATTTCATCTTTTCCGGACAGAGAATTTTTAAAATTTTTTAAAGCCTTACCAATCCCGCTTCCAATATCGGGAAGCTTACCCGCTCCAAAGATTAAAAATACTGCTAAAAGTATAATTATTATAGCTAATGGAGACCATCCAAACATTTTAGTCACCTCCGGTCATCTTTTTATTTTTATAGAATATGTATGCCATTTATATTTTATATCTATTCCTGAGTTGTGAATTTAGAGAATTTTTTTAATGGCGGAGAGAGAGGGAGTCGAACCCTCGATAGACTTACATCTATACATGATTTCCAGTCATGCTCCTTCGGCCTCTCGGACATCTCTCCTTGCTTAAATTGCACAGTAAGATTTATTTAAAAAATTTAACATATTATTGTATAGATTACCACTTATTTAAAATATATTCAAAGGTTATTTTTTAAATGTTTTTTAAATCGACTATTTTATTTTTATCTAAATTTTTTCAAGACTAAATTTTTTTATTGACAAAAAAATATATATTTATGTAAAATAATACATGTAATTCTTTTCTCCATTTTCCCCCAATATATGCCGAATATATTGGGGGTTTTAATTTAACCCCTAAAATCATCTAAAATCAAGAATATGGCCGCCTATACTACGGGAAAAATAATCGAATTTAACAATATAAAAAAAGAAATATCGAGGCTTAAGAAGAATTTTAAAAAGATTGTTTTTACCAACGGATGCTTCGATATTATACACGCGGGTCATGTGAGCTACTTAAACGAGGCAAAAAGTCTCGGCGATGTGCTGATCGTCGGTATAAATAGCGATAAATCCGTTAAGCGGCTTAAAGGTCAGGACAGGCCGATAATAGGCGAAAAAGACAGGGCGTATATTTTAGCGAATATAAAGCCTGTTGATTATGTGGTAATTTTTGACGAAGACACCCCGTATAATCTGATAAGAGAAATAACCCCTGATGTTTTGGTAAAGGGGGGCGATTATGACGGAAAGGATGTCGTCGGCAAAGATATTGTCGAACCTTCGGGCGGAAAAGTGGTTTTAATAGATTTCGTCAAAGGAAAGTCCACAAGCGGTATAATCAAAAAGATAAAAGAAGGGTAATAATAAATACCGTATCCAAAAATACGGAAACATGTTATATTATATTTAAATGCAAAAATAGATTTCCACAGAATTAAACGCTTCCTAAATTAAATAATGTCATATTTAAGTTATATTAAAAAAGGAAGATTCCGACATGAGAATCAGGCTGACTTTAAAACCCGCAGATAAGAAAGCCGTTCTTCCGATAAATTATAATTACTATCTTACCGGTCTTATCTATAAATTTATCTTTTCATCTTCGAGGGACTACTCTTCCTTTCTCCATAACGAGGGATATAAGGCGGATCAAAGCAAAAAAGGGTTTAAACTTTTTACCTACTCTATGTTAAACGGAAAAAAATACGCCGTTAAAAACGATACAATTATTTTCGAAAATGCGCCTATTACATGGGAAGTATCCTCACCAGTGGATGCTTTTCTGCAACATCTAATTACGGGGGCATTCACGCAAGGACAGCTTGTTAATTTAGGGAATAACCAAATAGGCGCAAGATTCTTAATAGAGCAGGTAGAAACCGCTCCGAAGCCTGAATTTAAAGGAACTATGCGTTTTACCTGTCTTTCGCCGATAACGGTAAGCAAAATTTACGATAAAAAGACTGCCGCCGGAAAAACCTGCCGTAATGGCTTTGCAACGGAATCAAACAAAAATATAAATAATGACGACGACATTTTTGGCGATGGTGCCAAATTAGGATGCCATTATATTCGTCCATGGGAAGACGATTTTTCAGGGGCTATCGAACAAAATTTAATAAAAAAATATAGGCTTGTTTACGAAAAAGACCCCGACGGTTATATTAAAAATTACGGTAATTTATATGAAAATAAAAGCATGCCTAAATTCAAAATCACGATTGACAATGATTATATGAACAGAAAAAGCGGGAAAATTACAAAAAAAATAAATTTCAAGAACACGGAAATTATCGGATTTATGGCGCCGTTTGAAGTAACGGGAAGTCCGGAGCTTATTGAAATAGGATATGAGGCAGGGTTTGGAGAAAAGGGAAGCATCGGATGCGGGTGCGTAAAGGCGGTATAATTTATGCTAAAATATAATAATAAAACAAATATAAACGATATAATTTAATTACGTAAAATAATACAAAAATTAAAATAAATTTATGAATGAAATTTTAAAACAAGGCCAAACTATCATAGATAAAGATTTAAAATTATTCAATAAATTTCTGCAAACTATTTAACTTATAGCGGGTCTTTTGTTTCCTTGCTTATAATAAATAAATTAAGGAAGTATTTATGGATATACTAAATTGGACTGGAAATCCGTTAGTAGATACGGGATTGGCGGTTGCTGTTGTCAGAGCAAAGAAAAAATCGCTTGAAGAAATGACAGTTGAAGATTTTAAAAACGTTATCGGAGATGGAATATGGCTGACGCATACCAATGAGCATTTGAATTCCTATGTTTGTCTATTTGCTAATGGTTTTTTGAACCGTCAAGTCAAACACAAGGATAAACCTGCTCAAAGGATAAAATATGAAAAAATTATAGCTGCATTACTTAAGGATTTTGAAAGTTCATTTTCTATAAGTGTAGATTCTATAAATTGTTGCGAATGCACAGGTATATTTCCTTCCGCAAATAAAACTCTTGAACGATTGTCAGAACAATTCAGGAAAGATGGAACATTAAAGAAGGGTCAGCGTCTCGATATCGGTAGAAATGCTTTCCCTTTAATAGGTTCTATTACCAATGATGCTGGGGCATTGCCCGCCGCAAGCAGAGAACCGCAACTTTCGGCATTTGCACTGCTTTGCGTTCAAATGGCATCGCTTGCCACCAGTATGCTAAAAGGCAAAATAGCCTTTTTCCAGTACACAGAACCGAATCTTTTAGTTTTACATGTAAAACAGTTATATGATGAGATTATCGGCAAACTTGATATTATCGAGAAAGAAAGTGAGGATGCTATTGCAGCAATTGGAACCGGTAAAGGGTCGCGAAGCACTGCGTTAATGCTTTTGAATGAATTTTATCACCTAAAGGAGGCTTTAGAAATAGAGGAGCTACCAGAATATATATCTTTAAACCTCTGGTTAGTAATTAATAGCGGCACAAGCGTTGACTGTGAAGTTATAGAGATTCCTAACGCCGCATTGAAATTTATATGGGAAGCGGCGGTGAATTTTCCTGACGAAATAAAGGGGATATTGAAAACTGAAAAACAAAAGAGTATCCTCGACTGTATAGAAAATAAAGAAGAATACGAACCGTTTTATCCATATTCTAAATCAAAGCCTATTCCGGCAGATTTGTTTTTTAAAGCTAAAGAGATGCTATCATCCGATAATCAGCGTAAGGCAGAAGTAATTGAGAAAGTGGAACACGATGAATCTGAAAGCCTAATTAAATCAAATATTGTAACGGCTGAAGATAAAAAAAAGAAAAAAGTAAACAAAAAACAGCCGCAAAATTATACAAAAAAAGAGCGTTCCAAAACGATGATAGAACTCTTAAACGATGAATTTGAACAAAACGGAAAAAACAAAATAAAAGATATAATCAGCCAGATAAATGAGGCAACTTCAAGACCGGCAAGCAAATCCCTTTTTGCATTGTATCAGACTAATATCCTTGGGCGATCGGAGATTGCTATGTCTGTTGCTGAATGGATTGCCTATAATCTCAAGGAGAGATTAAAGAACGATAAGAAGCAGCTTGAGTTGTTCATTCAAAAACTTGGAGATTTCAAAGATGTCAATAAATGCAGAACGGCACTCAGGCAGATTTTTTCCGAGTTTGCGGAAGAAGGCATTTTGTCATACGAACAATATGCCGCACTTTTTCCAATAACGGGTAATAAACCGATTCGTGTTGATAATTTTGGATGGAAATTTATCTGGTTTTACCTTAATCATGAAAATCTCAATTCTAATCCACCAAAAAATATGGAGGGAAAAGATATGGTAATTGATAATCGGTTCCGACAAACAATCAAAGATTTTGCAAAGGATATATTCGAATGGTACGTGGAAAAAAACGGCGAAGATAAATTTAAAAGAAAAATATTGGATGGATTTAGAAATAACAAAATCAAAGATTTTGATTTACAGGATTGGTTCTGTAATCTTGCGGAAATCACTGGAAAAGAAGGATATACATTGGATTCATGGGATGATCTATGTAGAGATGAGAATGAAATGAATAATACCCACGAATTAAGATTTCAATTGCGTTTGGAATTGGCAAATCTTTATCGTCAATATATTTCACGGTAATTTTTAAAAAGGAGGAATATTTATGAGCAACAAACAGCTGACCCATGTTGTAGGAACATTTTTGATTCAGGCAGAAGGGGCATTTTTGAACGGTGCAGGAGCAGAATCTTACGGCAAGGGCGAAATTACGGTGCCTAAAACATTTAAGACCTTGAGAGAAAGCGGTGGACAAACTCAAATTCCATACGTTTCATCTCAGGCGTGGAAACGTTGGCTTAGAGATACTTTTCAGGAAGAGTATCCCTCAGAACCTAAGTTACAAATACTTACTACGGATGTAAATAAGCAGAATAACACGAACAAGGTTGGAGCTGAGGTTGACCCTGTTAATTTTGCTGAGGCAGATATCTTTGGATTTATGAAAGCTGAAAAAGGACAGGGGAAGACCAAAGGTGTGGATACAGATGAAGATAGTGATATTAATGACGAGTCCGCTGAAAATAATTCAAAAGGGAAAGAGAAAGTAAGACCGTCAATTCGGACATCGCCATTCCAGTCTTCAATCCTTGTATCTTTGCGTAGAACCGGATGGGAGGGGATCGATAATGGATATGTGCATCCCAAAGGGCTTTCGCAAGAAGTTGAGGAAAAACATCCTGATGCTAACCCAACGCCGCTCCCATATAATACCAAATTTTATAATACGCAGCTCCAAGGAATGTTTGGATTATCATATTCAAGGCTTGGTGTATTCCGCTGTGAAGGCGATAGAATAGAAATTGATCAGTCGCTTGTGAAGAAGTATTTAAATGAGAAGAAAATTGAACAGCACCCTGATTTTCCTGATAGAAAAATATATAGAATGATAAACAATCCCCGCAAATATCGCGCAACAAATATATTAAAGTCTCTCGCTGTTATGCGTGGCGGCGCAAAACAGGCTCAATTCGGCACGCCGGTTCATCCGCAGGTATTAATCATAGCGGGCATTACAAGCGGAAATCTTATTTTTAATAATATGTTTGAAGATTCTCCGAATGGTCCAAAGATTAAAATCGAAACATTGGACGAAATTTTAAAAGACTACTCCGCTCGTTTATCTTCAAATATTTATATCGGTATCCGTACGGGCTATCTTGAAGTAGAAAATGAAAAGAAATTGCGAGAATGGGCACGCAACAAAAAATATGGGAAAAGGACAATTGTTAAAGAAAGTGCTTTAGAAGAATATGATAACGAAGTGAAAATCTGTACACCTATGGAAGCGGCAAACGAAATATCGGAGGAGTTACCGGCATGACAAAAAGACTTTTGCATGCCCACATAAAAGGCTGGACGGCAACATTTCGTATGCCTTTACTTTATTCAGGCACGGGCTTAACCTCACCTGTGCCGCCTTACAGCACGCTTATTGGTATGATCGGCTGTATGGCAGGCCGAGACTTATTGCCACAAGATGTCGGTAAAATAGGCTACATATTTAATAGTGAAAGTAAAGCGATCGACCTAGAAACTACAAAAAGACTTAGTATGAATAAAAAAGGTAAAATTGGACCAAATACAAGGAAAGGCGATGGAATTGCCAGACGGGAATTTCACGTCAATCCAGATTTGCATCTGTATATTGAGAATATTGATCTGCGTCAATTTTTTGAAGAACCTATAAACATCCCGACGATTGGGCGGTCTCAAGATATATGTTGGATGGAATCGGTTAATGAGGTGCATTGCGAATCAAAAGATGAAGGCAGTGTAAGAGGAACCCTTGTCCCTTTTCCGACCCACGGGGCTACGGGGTTAATATTATTATTGCCGGACTGGTTTAACAATAGAACAACCGGATATACCCGCTCAATAGGCAGGCTGGGCAGGTACCAAGCGGTTAAATACGATTCTCCAACAGGTAAAATAAAGTTAAAAAACCTATTTGCTGTCGATGGACAGGATTATTGCGTGTACTTGCATGATTTCAGTTAATAAACTTGAAGATTTGTGGGCAAAAAGTTCCGCGACGAAAGGATCGAAAGGTGAATCTTTGTTGATTCATTCTCTAAATGTAATTAATGTTATCGAAAGGCTTTGCGATTCATTGCCACTTGACAATACCCTGAAACAAGAAATAGCAAGAGAAGCCATTTTGTGTGCCGCCTTGCATGATAGCGGAAAGGTGGCATTAGGATTTCAATTATCGTTGAGAGGTAATATTTGGGGTAGGAGACACGAAATGTTGTCGCTTGCAATTGCCTCAAGAGTTGCCAGCGGTTTGAGCGCAGAAGGGCTGTTTGCTATAGCAACACACCACAAGGCTATTGAGTATTTTGACGATGCGTTCAATGGACAGCAAATTCCATCAGATGAGAGTAAAACTTGGCGGGAAATGGTTAACGATCTTATAATTCATAAAGACTTGCTAATCCAATTTATCAATCTAATTTTACCCAATTCAAAATTTACAATGGACAATTTAAATACACTTTATTCGGAAACAAAATTAAAAAAGGTGTGGTTTAGTAAAATATACCAATCTTATAAAATTGGTATTTCTCAACGCTATAGAGCAAGTTTTCTACGCGGACTTCTTATGACCGCCGACCATATTGCCTCGGCTCATCAGTTTGATTTGCCTGAAGTTCCCATTCATAAAGATTATATTTCAATTATTAAAAAACAGGAACTAAATAGTTATGAGATACGGCCGTTTCAGAAACGGTGCAGTATAATATTAGGCGATGCTATTTTAAAAGCGCCTACGGGATCTGGTAAAACCGCTGCAATTCTTTTGTGGGCAGCAAACAATCAGGCTGAAAACGGTCGTCTATTTTATGTACTCCCGCATACCGCAAGCATAAATGCTATGTACAAAAGGCTTCAAGAAATTTATTATGAAAAAAATGTTGGTATTTTACATCATAAAGATTCAGAATATCTTTTTAATATTTTTGAAAATGATAATTCATCATATGACGCCGCTCAAATGGCAGAATCAATATCTGATTTGGCAAGAGAGCTTTATTATCCTATTAGAGTTACAACTCCACATCAAATATTAAGGGTTGCCCTACAAGGTAAAGGATGGGAGATAGGGCTTGCAGAGTTTCCTAACGCCTGTTTTGTCTTTGATGAAATTCATGCGTTTGAACCTTTATTTGTTGGATTAACTATAGCAACCGTAAAATGGCTAAAGGATATGGGGGCAAAGGTTTTGTTTGCCTCGGCTACATTACCATCCTTCTTGGAAGAAATACTAATAAAGGAAATCGGAATCACAAATATTATAGCGCCAAATGGTCAAATTTCCGGAGATAAATATGTATTAGATAAACTCAGACATAATATTGAAGTAAAAAGGGGGAGTTTATATTCTAATATAGATGATATAATAGAAGAAATAAAAAATTCTGAAAAAACAACATTAATTATATGTAATCATGTGGAAACGAGCCGGAATATCTATGAACAGTTTAAAGAAAGCTTCAATATAAATGAAATAAAATTATTTCATTCTAGATTTAATTCAGAAGACAGATTTAGGATAGAAACTATAATACAAAGTAAAAATCTGCCAAAAATACTTATAGCAACCCAAGCTATAGAGGTGTCGTTAGATTTAGATTATGATTGCGGATATATAGAGCCCGCTCCAGCGGATGCATTAGGACAAAGGCTCGGTAGAATTAATCGTAAAGGCTCTCGCAATACACCTGCTAAAGTAATAATATTTGAAGAACCTTCGTTAAAGAGTAAGGGAAATCCATTTTACTTGCCATATGACGAGGAGATTACAAGAAAGACAATAAATTGTTTAAGAAAAAATGATTTACTATCCGAACAACAACTGACCGATATTGTTAACGAAATATACAAAGATGGTTATACCGGAAGTTCCAAAGAGGATTATGAAAGGGGACTTAATAATTCTGAGATAAAAACATTTAATGAAAATATAATCGCCGGAAGTTATAAGCCTTGGATTCAAGATGTGATAGACGGAACTGATGGTTCAATAGAGATATTGCCGATAGGACAATACGATAATTTTTGCCGCCGAAAAAAAGAAAAGAGATATTTGGAAGCGAAAAGGCTTCTTGTTCCGATTCAAACAAGGCAATCTTTTAGATTATTTAAAGAAAAAATTTTATGGTTTGATAAGGAATTAGACGAATATGTAGCAAATTTGGAATATTCGTCGGATACCGGACTTGATATATCAAGGCAAATAGAAAATATTTATTGAATTATGTTAATTAATTATTAAGATTTAGATAGGAAAGATTATATGACTCAACAGGACCACGAAATCGCTAAAGAACTAAAAAATAAATTATCAACAGTCATTGATTTGCTTGACTTTCGCATCTTCGGTTCAAGAGCGCGCGGCGATGCCGATGAATATTCGGATATGGATGTTTTTATAGAAGTTGAATCTATTAATAAAGAGCTTAGTGAAAAGATTTTTGATATAGTATGGGAAATTGGTTTTAAACATTTTATGGTTATTTCGACATTAATTTTTACAAGAGATGAGCTTGAAAACTCGCCTTTGAGGTCATCTTCTATTGTAAAGAACATCGGCAGAGAAGGAGTATCGGTATGAATGATAAAAAAGCGCTTTTGGCCTATCGTATGACACAGGCGGAGGAAACGCTTGCCGATGCTCAGAAAATGCTGGAGAATAATTTTAGCCCGAGGTCTGTTGTAAATAGAACATATTATGCAATGTTCTATTTATTATTGGCATTATTTTTGAAAACCGATATAAACATAAAGACATCTAAACATGCTGCCGTTATTTCAATATTTGATAGAGAATTTGTGCATAAGGGAATTGTTAGCGTACATCATTCTAAAGCCCTCCATAAGATTTTTGAAGCAAGACAACGGGCTGATTATAAGGAACTTGTCCATATTTCTTCTGCTGATGCCGCCGAGTATGTTAAATTTGCCGAAGATTTTTTTAAAGAAATTAAAAAATTAATTATTGAACATTAATAATGATATAATTATATATTATGGATATTGCCGTTTCGGATAATGGAATTTTAATCCAATCTCAATCTCAAACAGCCGCCGTTACCGGCACAGAATTTAATTATTATCTTCTCTGCAAAAGGAAATTATGGCTCTTTGCCCATGATGTAGAAATGGAACATACGTCAGACAATGTTTTGCTCGGAAAACTCATAGATGAAGAGTCTTATTCGAGGAAAAAGAAAGAAATCATTATCGACAACGCCGTAAAGATAGATTTTTTTGATAATAATACTGTGCACGAGGTTAAAAAATCAAATAAGATGGAGGATGTTCATATAGGGCAAGTTTTGTATTATATATATCGTTTGAGGAAAAAAGGGGTCGATATAAGAAAAGGCGTAATAAATTATCCCAAACAAAAACGGACGACCGAAGTAATACTAACGCCCGAAAGAGAAAACGAGATAAAAAATACAGTGGAAAAGGTTATTAAAATTAAAAATGCGGAACAGGCGCCGGATGTATTAAATTCTAAAATATGTAAAAAATGTAGTTATGAGGATTTTTGCTATTCATGAAACGAAATTATTACATAACAAGAAACGGACGGTTAAAGAGGCAAGATAATACGCTTTCGCTTGAATTCGAATCGGGAGAAAAGAAGGCAATCCCTATAGAAGACGTAGAAGGAATATACCTGTTGAGCGAAACCGACCTAAATACAAAACTGCTGAACTTTTTGGCGCAGCAGAAAATTCCTTTGCATGTGTTTAATTATTACGGTTATTATTCAGGCTCGTATTATCCGAGAGAACATCTTAATTCAGGTTTTATAATCGTAAATCAGGTGGAGCTTTATAAAAATGCCGAAAAAAGACTCGGCGTCGCGAAGGAATTTATAAAAAGCGCCGCCCATAATATCCTTTGCAATCTGAGGTATTATAAAAATAGAAAATCGGGACTTGAAAATTATATATTGGATATAAATGCAATAATACCTAAATTGGTGGAAGCCGCCGATATTTCCAAACTTATGGCTTGGGAGGGGCATATAAGGGAACGCTATTACGATAGTTTTAATGCGATTCTTGACCTTGAAGAAGAATTTACTAAACGGAATAAAAGGCCTCCCGATAATATTATGAACGCTCTTATATCTTTTGGGAATTCTTTGTTATATGCAACTACGCTTGGTGAAATTTATCATACCCAGCTTAATCCAACCGTAAGTTTTTTACATGAGCCGGGCAATAGGAGGTTCTCTTTAAGTTTAGATATTTCGGAAATATTTAAGCCTATAATTGTTGACCATGTAATATTTAACTCTGCCGCCGGGAAGTCCCCGTCCGAAAGGGCGGGGATGAAAGGCGGGAGTTAAATAATACTTGATTCTGTTTTTCGGTTATTGTATGATTACAATATATGAAACACAATGTCAATTTTTCTTGCAACGACAGGGCAGGTAACTTTAGATATACTAAAAAAATATGTAGAGTCGCAAAATGCTTAAAACTTATAAATATCGGTTATATCCGACAAGAAAACAAACTGAGAAGCTGGAATGGACGCTTGAGACCTGCCGTGTCCTTTATAATTCTTGTCTCGTCGATAGAAACCGTCATTATAAAGAAACCTGCAAAGGTTTATCCCGCATAGACCAGCAGAAGATATTAGTCCAAGATAAGAAAAATATAACCTGCCTTAAGGATATTCACTCCCAAGTATTGCAGGACGTCTTATTCAGGGTAGAAAAAGCCTATAAAGCATTTTTTCGCCGTCTTAAAGAAAAGAAAGGGAAAGCCGGTTATCCCCGTTTTAAGCAGACAGGCAGATACGACTCTATTACTTATACGCAGTCCGGCTTTGAAATAATAGATTCTAAACTAAAGTTGTCTAAAATCGGGCATATCAAGCTAAAACTGCACCGCTCTATAAACGGCATTATAAAAACATGCAATATCAAAAAAGAGATAGACAGGTTCTATGTCTGTTTTTCCGTAGAATACAATCCCATTCAAAAACCATTTCCCGATAAACAAATCGGCATAGATATGGGCATCAAGTCTTTTGCGGTTCTTTCTAACGGCAAGGTTATAGATAATCCTAAATATCTCGTTAAGTCCGAAGAAAGGCTTATTAAGAAACAAAAACGGTTATCGAATAAGATAAAGGGTTCCAATAACCGTAAGAAAGCAAAAGTATCAGTTGCAAGACTTCATAAAAAAGTATCCAATCAGCGTAAAGATTTTCAGCATAAGTTATCTCGTGAAATAATAGGTAACTACGGCTATATTGCCGTAGAGG
>JAJZYP010000094.1 GCA_021798015.1 bacterium | reverse complement strand
ATCCTGAACGGCGGTTTGAAGCCAAGTGGTTTCCTGATAACAAGTAGTAGAAATTCCGCCGGGGTCGCTTTGTCCTGAAGCCTCCGCCGTTACGGAAACAGCAGAAGTGCCTGAATACCATTCCGTAAGCAGATTGCCGCCCCCGCCGGTTGCGGTATTTGAAGTGTAAGTACTCATAACCGTCCAAATGCTGTTTGCAGCGTTGGAATTGTAAGTTTGCGATGCCGTATCGGTTGCGTCTCCCGCCCCTAAAAGTTCGGAAACGTCTAAGTACCCTGCCGATATTCCGGGCGCAACACAGTTAGAAATATATTGGTTATAATCCTGATATAAATATGAATTTGATGTTGAAATAGTTGCGTCATCCGCCTGCTGTATTATTGAAACGCCTAAACCTTCGGAGAGCATATTGTCGCCCGCCGGCGTAGAAAAATCGTTAGTAAAGTCTTTGGCAAGGCCGTATTGCAAAGTCGTAAAATCTGACCATAAAACCGCTATTCCCCACGGGACGTTGCTTATCGGCTGAGCATTAGTCGGCGCTGCGGGGTTTGCAACGTCGTTTATAACAACGGTTGTCTGATTATAGACAAGAGCCGTAAGTATTATGGCAAAAACTATAAAATACTTAGCTGTAGAAACAAGCGAATGCTGATGATAAATTGTAACCCTTGCGGCGTAATAAATTACCGCTATCATTGCCAATATAGTAAATAAAACATTAATGTTGTTGTTTTTAAAAAATAAGGCTATCGCCTGAAACATTCCGTAAAGCAGATAGCCGTTTCCGAAAGCGTAAATTGTATACATATTGTCTCCTTATAATTCAGTATCTTCGTTTTTTGTTTTTATATATCTTTTGAACTTAGCGAGTTCTATTTTTATTATTAAATAAACAAAAAAGAGAAATAAACTAATAAAAAACAAAAGTAAAGCTATCGAATATTTTGCTATTAATTCTTCAATTTTTGTTGGTAATGGTAAAAAAAATATACCGAAAAATATAATAAATAATGGCGAAAAAATGAAAATAAGAATATCGGCGATTTTGTTTAATATTTTTATATATTTTTCGTTATGTTCTAAAAAATGATATTTGCCTAAAACATCTTCTTCATCTATGCTATGTTTCATTTTTTTTATAATTTTCTGCAATTTCCCGATTTTTTGTTTTTCCATATTTTTTCTCCTTTTTTATTACGGATTATATTGATAATTTCCTGCAAGCCCATATTGTGATAGCGAACTTACCCATGCCTTATTTAAATTAGCGTAATATTTTAGATTAGCCTGCTGGATATGAAGCGTAGATTCATAAGTATCATACATTTTATCGATTGCGCTCTGCACGTGTTTGACCTGATTTACATAAATATTCCATATGCGCGTTTTCTTCTTTCTGTCTAAATTTTTTGCAGCCATAACGTTTATCTCTACCGCCTTTAATATATCGCTAAAAAGGCTTCTTGCGTAACCCGCAGCCATTAAATCGGCGGCTGTTTCTACTATGGCAGGGTCATTATTTACGTACGCAAGTTTAAGCACTAATATTACAGGAACGGAAGATTGCGTTATAAGATTCTCCATTTGCGACTGTGACAACGACGCAACGTAAGTTCCGCAAGGCCCGCTGCCGACGTTTAAAAAATTAGACTCGCCGAAGTAACTTTGCATAATTTGATTTAAATAACTCTTATAATAAAACGCAAAACCCTGAAAACACATATCAGGCGTTACTTCTTCAAGACTGGACAGACTTGTAGCGTTTATAACGGAACCGGACGGGGGAAAAGGAATTACCGTAGAAGTTACATTTTTACTTCCAAACATAAGCATACGAAATAAACTCGTAAGTTGATTACCATTTGGATTTGCAGTAACGACCTCGGCAGGAGAAAACATTTTAACGACGGGCTCTCCATTTTTAGTTGCGGACGCATAACCTACCACGTCTCCTATAAACTGCCCCCTTAAAACCCCTATTAAATCGTTTGCGCCGCCCGTTCCCGGCGACGTTCCGTCTATCAAACCGATATGCGCCTGTATCAAAGCGTTCCTTAGCAAAGAACCCAATGAAAATTTATCGGCAGCGGCAGCCTCTCCGCAACTTTTAAAATTGTTTTTTATTAATGCTTCGGCATTTTGAGGGTTAGAACCGCAATTTATAACCGTATTAATATCCGTAATATATTTGCCTATACTGGTAGATACGTTTCCAAGCAAAGATTTCTGGCTGTCATGATAATCGTTTGACGAACCGGAAGAAGCATTAAGATTAAGCATACTGTTTAATTCGGCTCCCGCAATATTACCCATCTCATTTTTACCTCTTTTTGTTATATCTACTGCCCCTTAAATTATTTACGTTAAAATCGTTAAAATTGACGGTTTTGACTTTATTATTTTCGATAAATTTATCGATATCTTTTTTATCAAACATAATATGTCTAGAGAAGCGGACGAATTCTATCTCTCGCTTATTGATTAGGTCATATAGTTTTGATTTTTTGACATTCAAAATTTTACAGACTTCCTCGACAGTTAAAAGTCTTTCGTCCTGTTCTTTAGCAACTTTTACGTTTTTAATTTCGTCCAATAAAATTGATAATAATGATTTGATTGCTACACGCTCGTCATTATTTTCAATTGTCATTGTTTCCTGCATTTTTATTGCCCCCTTTTTTTATTTTTTGAGCGGCATTTTTTAGAATGCCGCTCTATTATATATATTATATATATTATATAGAATTCAAAGCCTTATCCCCGTAAGCGTTGCGGGCGGTTTGGTGTGTTCATTCTTGCCGTTGGTGTGTTCATTCTTGCCGTTGGTGTGTTCATTCTTGCCGTCCATTTACCAGCCAACAAACAAAAATCAAATCCGTTATATTCGCTAAAAGCTCTTTTAAGAATTCTTCTTTTTTCTTTTTTTGAAAGTTTCGTATCATTTAATCCAATCCTCTCGAATAATAATTCTTCATCGTATTTCTGCCATTTTGTGGACTGAATAAAAACATCGAGCAGAACTGTGTATGCAGATTTATACTTAAACAATTTTTCTATTTCGATTATAATTCCGCTCGAAACACAAAAATCAAAAAATTTTTTATTTATGTAGATTTTGCAATTATATAGTTCATTTTCATTATCTGTCTCACTTTGAAAAATATATTTAGTTCTTACTACTTGAGGGGAGTCTGTGTATGATAGTTCTACTTTTACGTCCTGAAAACGGTTGATAGAGTCCCATATCGTCTTTCTATTTATTTTTTGATTTTTGAGGCCTCTGTCTTTTACCATTGTCTCTAAATCAATATTTCCCTGAAGAACTTCAAAGTCTTCAAGTATGCCCGCATTTATATAATTAGACTTATTTGATATATAATCCTTAACTAACTGAAAGAGCGTCAATAGATCTAAGTGATTTAGGGTTTCGAATGCGGTTAGAGTCAGTTTTTGGGTTCCGAAAACTCTTGTAATTTTAAAAGTTTTTTGCCTAATTTTACTTGGCAAAAATGGAAGATTGTGTAGGATATTCGGGTCGAATCTCGTTATATTATTTGTAGTAGGTTTTTGTTTCATTTTTTTCGTAGTTTTTTTCAAAAATTTGAATTAGTTTATTGTTTCCAAAAAAATTCTTGATACCCCAATTATCTTTTTCAATTGCAATTTTAATAAATCTATCATCATCTTTTTCTTTATCGATTGAATATTGGGCTCTTACTGCGTCTACGAATGCTCCAGCTCCCCTTGCGATACTTACGTTCATATACTTAGTTTGGTGGTGAATAAGGATAATCGCTTTATCTTCTTTTTTCGCCCATTCTGTCAATATATCCATGAATTGTCTAGCTTCGCTGTTATTGTTTTCGTCTGCACCATAAAACGCAATGAGTGGATCTAAAATTATAATTTTAAATTTGTTGCAGGCAGACACAAAGTCATAAAAAAGCGGATTAATATTAATTGCTTTATCTTTTTTAACTAAAATTTGGAAAGGTTTTTCGTCATATAAACTAATGTAATTATCTTTAATTGGTATTTTTGTGAATTCTGATATTTTTTCAATTCGATACTTAGTAGTGTAATCTGGATCTTCAGATAACCAGGCAAAAGTCTTGATGTTGTCATTTGCAGCTCTCAAAACAATTTGAAGGGCTAATGCCGATTTACCGGAACCGCCTTTAGCAGATATCATCGTAACTGCACCAGGTGCTATAGGCATAAAATCCCGCAATAAAAAAGTTGTTTTTTTAGCTGTAATTTGTGAAGGTAACTTAAATTCGAATTTATGCATTGAATTTTTAGATAATTCTTTAGAAAACTCCAATATATTAGCTTTAATTTCTTGAAAATCTATATCTTTATTGTACGTTTTATTTTGTATTTCATTTAGTTTTTTTATTATTTGTCTTTTTGCTGAATCTTCTTTAATTTTTGATATATATTGTTCTTGATTCAATAAACCATCAGGAAGAGACATTAAATCAAGAACATAGCCTTCGTATTGTGTTCCAACAAAGTCGGTCAGATCTATTAACTTACCAGAATTATAATATTCTTTCATTTTACTGAAGATATAGCGATTCTGCGAATCATAAAAATCGAAAGGAGTGAGAATTGAGGCCTTTTTCAATGTTTCGCCGGATTGGTCAATTATTATTGCCGATAATAATGCCCGCTCCGCCATTATATTAGCCGGAGCAGGTTGCAGTTGGATAGAAGAAGACTGTTGTTTTATTTTCATTTTTTTGTTTTAATATATCTTAATACTTTTTATTTGTATTGTTTAATACTTTTAAATTGTATTAATACAATTTAATTGTTATTATACAACCATAAATTTAATTTGTCAAATATTTTTTAATAATTATGAATACTAAAGAAATCAATAAGATAATTGGAAATAATATAAAAAAATACAGAAAAGGTCAGGGGCTTACTCAGGGCGATTTATCTAAATCTTTAAAAATAAGTCAGCAGGCTGTTGCTAATTACGAGAGCGGTCAAATTCGAATTGCTTATGATAAACTTGAACATATATCTGTTTTACTTGGCATTCCTTTATTATTTTTTTTTTTAGAAACTGACAATGAAATTTCTATTAAGGATATAGATATTGATCATCTATTTAAGATAGCAGCTGATTATTTTGAGATGACCGAAGAAGATTTAAAAAATTCTATAGAACTCAATGAATCGCTAAAAATAGACGTTAGAGAATCGTTACAGAAAGTATTTCAAAATAAAATGATCAGAAATCAATTTTTTGGAGAATATGGACAGTTTCAAGGGGGATTTAGGGAAGTTAAAAAACTGATGGATATATATATATCAGGAAATGAAACATTAATAACTAATATTAATAATCAAATAAATTTAATCCATTCAATGCTTACTAAATTCAAAAATCACTCCGATTAAAAACAAAATAATTTTTAATATAAAAATATAATTATTCTTTGGGGGTTAAAATGTTAAAATTAAAATCTTTACAGGTTTTATTTCTTGCTGTTGCTTTATTACTGTTTTTGTTTTCCGGAGTTAAAACAGCTTCGGCGCAAAACGGTAAATTTATAGTATCAGCACTACCCGTTGTTCCTGGTTTCAAGATTGTCAAAGAATATGGAATAATTGTTGTAAGCAATTTTCTTTTGGCAAATGATGAGTGGAGCAATACAAGATATTCTGTGATTAATACCTCTCAAGGAAGCGGCGTAACGGCTGAAGCAGAAAAACATGCTCCTGTTGGCGCAAATGGTTGTGTGGATTTTAAAGTAGGTGCATTTAGAGATCATTATGCTACAGGATGGTCGTGCGAATATGTAAAACTTCTTCCAAAAAAGTAAATATATTCCCAATAACTTGATTATCTTTCCGTATAGTGCTATATTTATTTTATAAAGTTATAAATTTTAAAGGTATTAAAAATTATGAAAGAATCTATTAAAGCTACATTCGTGAAGGACGGTAAATGGTGGGTAGCTTATACCGACGATATCCCCGGCGCCATGACGCAGGGAAAAACCATCGAAGAAGCCGAAAAAAACCTTATAGAAGTTATTAAAGAATTAGAAAGTTTTAAAGATGATTCTGAAATAGTCTGCGAGAAAGTTATAAACTTGCGCAAAGCAATCGCATGAAGCAAAAAGATTTAATAAGACATCTTAAAAAACATGGGTGTATTTTTTATAAAGAAGGCGCAAACCACTCTCATTATATAAATATTAAAAATCCGTCAATAAAAGTTCCCGTTCCCCGCCATAAAGAAATTTCAGATTTTTTGGCCGTTAAGATATGTAAAGAATTAGGAATACCTGAGCCGTAAAAAATCCTTCCAAATTTGCGTTTTAAGGGCTTTGATTTTTATTTAGGTAAAAACCATTAACCTTTTTTCTCATTCTTATTCCACACGTCGTCAACGGCTTTCTTTAAAGTTTCCGGAACTAAGTGGCTATACCCATAAACGGCATGCGTTTATATGTCATCTGCGTCGTTTGATTTTCC
>JAJZYP010000016.1 GCA_021798015.1 bacterium | reverse complement strand
TATCTTTTCCGCCTCCTCTTTATCCATAGCTTCTATATCGTTTAGTATCGGTTCCTCTATGGATTTATCCATATTATTTAGAATATCTGCCACAATCCTGACGCCGCCTACCAGTTTGCTTTGTGTTGAACCTGTCGATTTTAACTGCTCCTGAAGAACCTCATCAAGGTCTTGAATTACCCCGGGCGGTATTCTTTCCAGCTTGGACAACCTGAAGACTACCTGAGATCTTACCGTTGAAGGTAAAAGGCTGATTACCGTAGCGGCTTGTATAGGTTCGAGATGTCCTAATATCAAAGCGATAGTTTGAGGATGTTCATTTTTTACAAAATCGGCGATAACATGAGGGTCAAGCCATTTTAATGTTTGAAGCCCTTCTTCCTCTATCGGTCCATGCAGATTATCGAGTATTTTTTTTGCTTTATCCGGGTCAAGGGATTTAGCTATAAGGTTTTTAACAAAATCATCACCTTTAATAACTAAACCGACCTTTGAAAAATTAGAATTAAAATCTTTTAATATGGATTCCGACTCGCCTTTTTCAATGGTTGGAAGTTGATCCATATACTTGGTAATCTTTTGTATTTCGATTAAATCAAGCCTTTTTATAATTTCCGAGGCGGCGTCTTCCCCCACGGAAACAAGAAATATCGCTGCCTTTTCCGGACCTGAAAATTTTCTCGTCATTTTTATACTTCTCTACCCGTTTCTTTTAATAAATTTTTTACGTAATTTGTCGCGGCATCCGGGTCAGATTTGACAATATTAACTGCGGTATCCCTCATATTAGGCTCCGGTTTTGGAGCAGATTGCTCTTTTATCTGTGCCAGTGTTTCAAGCTTCTCTGCCCCTGTGTTTTTTTCTCTTTGTTTCGATTCATAAGAGGTAATATACTTCATTATTGGTCTTAAAACAAAAAGTATTAAAAGGATGATGCCGAATAAAACAGCGGCATATTTAATTATTTCTCCCATATTGGATTTAATAATAGATGTAAGTGTTTTTTTAGGCGGCGGAGATATTACATAACGTATTTTTTTAAACGGAATGTTTGCGACCACAACCTTATCATTAGCAATTTTTGAGTATCCGATTGCGGTTTTGACTATACTTTTAAACAAACTCATCTCGCTTGATGATCTGGGTAGATATGTTTTAATTATTTTACCTTTTGGCGACTTCGCTTTCTTATATGTCCCGTTTATAAGAACCGAAGCGTAAACCCTTTTTATAGTTCCGGCAGGGTATGAGATTTTTTCTATTTTCTTGGAAACATCATAATTGGTCGTCTTTTTTTTTATCGTATGAACCCTTGGTTTTATAGTAAGTATAGGTTTTTTCCCGGGCGGAAGATTGGACTTTGCCCCAGGAATACCGTACGGTTTTACGGCGCCGATCGACGAAGACTTATAAGTTCGTTGCGAAACAATAGCCGTTGTGTTTGGATTGTAAGTCAATTTCGATTCTACTTTTTTTGAAAAATCAACTTTTACATAGACTTTAGAATTAACGTTTCCGGCGCCTACCACTGGTATCAGCATCGAATCTATCTTGTGTTCAAGGTTTTTTTCTATTTTATGAACATAGGTTAATTGATTTACGGTATATTCAAAAGTTTCTTTTGTCGGGACGGATAAAATCTGTCCGCTTGTATCGACTATGGTCACATTTTTAGGACTAAGCCCTTCGACGGCACTTGCCACTAAATGTATAATGCCGTTTACCTGCATTTTGTTTAAATGCATGCCGGGCTTTAGTTTTACGATAACCGAAGCTTTAGCAGGAACCCTTCTGTTCACGAATATCGATTGCTGAGGCAAGACAATCAGCACTCTGGAATATTTAACCTGACTGAGTTCATCTATTGTTCTTTCAAGCTCGCCCTGAAGCGCTCTTTGGTAATCCACATGTTGGATAAAATCTGTCATTCCTATTTGAACTTTGTCAAATATAGAAAATCCAACCCCAGCTTGATGAGGAAGCCCAATCGAAGCCAGCTTTAAACGGGTTTCATAAACCTTATTTTTGGGAATTAATATTGTTTTTCCACGATCCGAAAGCTTATACGGGATAGAGTAGGAATGCAGTTTGTTAATTATAGCGGAAGCGCTGGATGAATTTAAATTGGAATAAAGAACGCTGTATTTAGGGGTCGTAGCATATATAGCCATGAAATAAATTGCGAAGATGACGGCTAAAATGACAAGCGTGAATACAATCTTCCTTTCAATGGATAATTCGGTGTAAAATTTTCTTAATTGAGAGCCAAAGTCTTTTAATGTAGCAGCCATTTTATTTAATAATTTTATGAAATCTTATAAGAATTTTAATCGGGATATAGGTTAAGCTTTAATCCAGTGTTATAAAATAATTATTTTCTAACGCATGACATAGAATATAATTAGAATTAAACCTGCATATCGATAATTTGATTATATGCCGTTATAATTTTATTTCTAACCTGCATCATTAACTCGAAAGAATCGTTAGCTTTTTCGATATCTATCATTGCCTGATGAATATTCGAGGATTTTCCCGTTGCGATTGCCGCGGCCTGATTATTGGCATCTACCTGAAGGTTATTTACTTTATCGATGTAATTTAGAAGTGTGTTTGCAAAAGAACCGTTGCTAATAGAACTTGAGCTCTGGTTTACGCCGCCGGTAATATTATTTGGGTTAAGTTCTTTAATCGCGCCGGGATTTATATTGTTTCCATTATTTATAATTGCGGACATAAAACAACTCCTTAAAATTAAAAAATAATCGGTTTTTTTATTATATATATCATATTATTATATTTATTATTTATAATTATCATGAAATATTATATCATAAATTTTTCTTATATATCGTCAAATTTTTAACGATGCCTGAGCCATAGCTTTTGAATCGGCTATAACCTGTGCATCAGCCTGATACGCCTTTGTTGCCGATATCATATCTACAAGTTCTCTTATAGATGAAATATTCGGAATTTTTACATACCCCGCCTTATTTGCCAGCGGACTGCTTGGATCGTATTTTTTAGAAAAAGGATTTTTTGCATTTTCGACCTTTTCAACCTCAACACCAAAGTAGTTTTTAAATTTGACCGTTTTAAACAGAGGTTCTTTTTTGACATAGGGTAAACCATTTCCCGCATCATCGGTATTGATATTTGCAAGATTAGAAGAAATAATATTCATTCTAATTCTTTCGGCATTAAGCCCCTGTGCGGCTATTCTTAAAGAATCGTTAAAACTCATAATTTCACCCGATTTATTTTATATTGTTAATTTTGTTAACGGGGTCAGGTGGGGACAGATTTGAAATCTGTCCCCTATTCCGTCATTCTGTCCCCTAAGGATTAGTTTGCGTTATGGCATAATTTAACATGTTGAATTTCTTTGTTATAAGTTCAGCCACAGCCTGAAATCTGATGGCGTTAGATGCCATATCGCTCATTTCTTTACTTAAAAGGACGGTGTTGCCGTCCAACGGAGGAATAGATTTGTCTGTTTGATTGTGAATAAAAGACTTTATAAATCCGGAGCCGTCAGGCGCGGCACCGTATATGTTTCCGTTTGATAAATCTTTTACCGAATTTGTCTTCATAGGTAAAGACGACCCGGACGGTATTAAATTGCCCATAACATCCTTAAAATTTAAAGTCTTTGCCTTGTACCCGGGCGTATTGGCATTGGCAATGTTTGAAGCTATTATGTTTTGCCTGTCGCTCAGCACATTCAAACTTTCGCCCAGTATATCGTAAATTTTGTTAAACATAATCCGCTATTCCCTCATAATAATATAATCATCTCAACCAGTTTTAGCAGCCAGCTGTCATTTCTGTGAGCAGGAATCTATTAATATTAATGTTATTTAATGCAAATTTTATGCCAAAACTGGTAAAAAAACACTAATTTTGGCTCCACCCATTTTTAAAGAATTTTCTGCGTTGATATATCCCCCGTGAATTATAACATTATTTAAAGCGATAGGCAACCCCAAGCCCGTTCCTCCGCTTTTTTTAGTCGAAAAAAACGGGTTAAAAATGTTTTGAATTATATCTTTTGAAAATCCGGCTCCGTTGTCTTCAATATCGATACAAATATAATTGTTCTCGCCGTCTTTAGCATTGCCGTTAATAAAGCGGGATATTATCCTTATTATCCCGCCATTTTTCGGAACGGCATGGGCGGCGTTTATTAAAATGTTCAAAAATGCCTGACTCAATAAATTTTCATCAGCTTCAACGATTAAATTGTCATCTATTTCTTTAATTATGTTAATATTTTTTTGTTTAATAAGATGCGAAGCGAAAATAAGGGATTTGTTGAGAATTTCCTGTAAATTATATCTTGAAATAGAGGGGTTTAATGTTTTGGAAAATTCCAGTATATTTGTTATAGTAGCGTTCATATTTTTGACGGCAGAGATGATATTATGAACAATTTCTTTGTGCCCTTCATCTTTTAACTCCTTTTGCAAAATAGAGGCGAATAGGTCAACGGAACCAAGCGGATTTCGTATCTCATGGGCAATTTTTGCGGACATTTCACCTAATTCGGCTAATCTTTTAAACTTTTTTATTTCCTCTATATTTTGAAAGATAAAAATTCTTCCGGAATATTTTTTATTATTCCCATAAACGGCTTTTGTGTACAGAAATATATGGATATATTTGCCTTCGCCTGTTTTCATTATTTTTTCTATCGGATTAAAGATAGGCTTTATAAAATCCATAGTTTTGGAGTCGGCAAAAAACATCTTGATAAAGTCCTCGATATCTTTATTTAAATAGTTTACCAGGTTATATTCCGACATAAGCTCCGTCAAAAATTTGTTAAAAAATTTAATCTCGTTTTTTTCATCCGTTATAATTATTCCAAGCGGCAAACTTTCAAGGACGGTATTAAGATTTTCTTTTAAATCTTTGATTTCTTCTTCCAAGTTTTTATAGTGTTCCGAAAGTTTTTGGGATGCTATTTCAAAGGATTTAAATGCCTCCTTTAACTCATTTTTATCGATATTTTTATCGATAGGAGACTCTGCGTTATCGTTAATGTTAATATTTTCTTCCATAAGATAAAATTTTATCACAAAAATAAAAAATGCTATAATGAAATATTATTTTTAGAATTCGGAATTATTAATGTGAAATATGGAATATAAAAGTATGGCGCAGGATAAAATATTGATAGTGGATGACGACATACATATGCGCTCGGCGCTAAACTTAAGCTTAAAAAAGATAAATAAAGAGGGAGAAATATTTTCATCCGCCGAAGATGCCTTAAGGTTTATTGAGATATCCTCAAAAACCGGCAAAAAACCGCCATTTTTTCTTATAATCAGCGATTTGAGTCTTCCCGGCATGGACGGTATCGGTCTTTTGCGGGAAATAAAAAAAAAGGAAAATTACAAAAATGTTCCATTCGTGATTATCACGGCATACGGGACGATAGAAAGTGCGGTTTCTGCTATAAAACTCGGCGCAGTGGATTACCTTTTAAAACCATTTAATATAACGGATTTTGAAAGGGTAATAAATAATGCGGAAAAAATTTCCTATCTTTTAAGTAAAGAAAAAAAAGATGATAAAACTTCGTTTATCTATTTATCGGATAAAATCAAGCAATTAGATTCGCTTATAAATATAGCCGCTCCCTCGGATGCAACAATTTTAATAACAGGGGAATCAGGAACGGGCAAGGAGATTATTGCAAGAAGGATTCACGAGCTTAGCAAAAGAAAAGGCAAGTTTATCGGGGTTAATTGTTCCGCTATCGTGCCAACCCTTTTGGAGAGTGAACTTTTTGGACATGAAAAGGGCGCTTTCACCGGAGCGGCGGGCAGAAAAATCGGAAAATTCGAACTTGCAAATAACGGAACTATATTGCTTGATGAAATAGCCGATATGGATAACAATCTTCAATCAAAAATATTACGAACTCTTCAGGAAAGGCTTATCGATAAAGTAGGAGGGGATGAACCGATTAAAATAGATGTTAGAATTATAGCCGCCACTAATAAAGATATTAAAAAGATGGTATCCGAAGGAACCTTCAGGGAAGACCTTTTTTACAGGATTAATGTCATCCCGATACATCTGCCGCCTTTAAGAGAAAGAAAAGAAGATATAGAACCGCTCGCAAAGTATTTTGCGGAAAAATATTCCAAAAAATATTTTCGCAATTGTTCAGGAATAACCCAAGATGCCCTTGATTATTTGATTTCTTTAAATTATCCGGGAAATATCAGAGAACTTGAGAACATGATAGAAAGGGCTGTAATTTTAACTCAAGACGATGAAGTCTTGGATATTGCCGGTTTTGCAATGTTTGATAATAACATTAATGCTTCTTTTAAAATTTTTCAAAATGAAACCGAAGAGGCGAAAAATGGCCGGTCAATAAGTAATATTAATAATGTTATAGAAAATAAAATTAAAACTTTAAATATCAAAGATATGGAAGAGAAACTCATTGTAGCGGCTCTTAAAGACACAAACGGCAACAGGACGAAAGCCGCCGAAAAATTGGGAATAACCGCGAGAACCTTAAGAAATAAGTTAAAAGAACTGAACTTAAACGATATTTAATATTTTTTATTTTGCTTTTGGCACAATATTTGCTCCTTTATAATACAGCATTAAAATCGCTTTATTTTATGGGAAAAATTTTCCCAATATAGCAAAAATAGGAGGTAAAAATGTCAGTAAATTCACTTTTTCCTGCAACTGCATCTACTACGGCTGCCAATACCGCTGCGCAGGCTACTGCAAACTCAAATAGCCTCATAAGCGAAAATACCTTTATGAAATTAATGGTTCAGGAGCTTCAAAATCAAAATCCTTTAGACCCGATGTCTAACACCAATTTTATCGCGGAACTTGCTCAGTTTAACTCTATGAACCAGCTTACCTCCATGAATTCGACCCTTAAAAGCCTTGTATCCTCGCAGAATCAGTCGGCTCTTAGTAATGCCGTAAGTCTTATCGGCAAAACGGTTCAGGCAAACGGCAACTCTTTTAGTTTTACGGGAGGGAATGTACCTTTAAACTATTCTCTACCTCAGAATGCTAATTCCGTGTCCTTAGATGTTTATGATAGTTCTGGCAATCTTGTTTATAATACAAATTTGGGTCCGCAAAATTCGGGTAGTGAGTCATTTAACTGGAGTGGTATTACAAATGCAGGAACAACCGCTCCAACCGGAAACTATTCATTTTCTATTAATGCAACGGATGCTTCCGGTAAGCAGGTAACTGCGGCGACTTATTCAAATGCTACGGTTACCGGCTTAACTACATCGAGTAGCGGTTCCGTGGAGCTTGAACTTAGTAACGGTTCAACCGTGCCGCTTTCGAGTGTTACGAATGTCGGTTAAAAAATTAATTAAATTTAACAAATATGCCGATAATGTTATTATAGCGTTACTTTAAAAAGGAGAATAAAAATGGGTGTTAATGCTCTATTTACCGCAGTATCAGGCTTAAACGCCAATCAAACATATCTGGGGGTTATAGGAAACAACATAGCTAACTCTAATACCATTGGTTTTAAAAGCTCTAGCCCGATATTTGAAAATCTCGTGAGCCAGACATTAAGCGGCGTCTCAAGCTCGCAGGAAGGGCTTGGTACAAATGTTTATTCTATTCAACAGCAGTTTGGGCAAGGAGCCTTACAGACAACCTCAAATCCGCTCGATATGGCGATTGACGGCAACGGTTTTTTTATAGTTCAAGCCCCTAACGGTTCGACCTATTATACGAGAAACGGTCAGTTTCATGAAAATTCTACCGGTAATATAGTAGATCCCACGGGCAATGTGGTTCAGGGCTATGCGTTAAATTCTTCAGGCACTGCGGCATCGGGTACTCCTCAAGCGATTAATTTGACGACGGGCGCAATTCCACCGCAGGCGACAACAACCGCTAACCTCACGGCAAACTTAAACTCAACCATATCTTCACAAACAACGCCTACGACAACGGCGGGAACTTTTCTGGGCGGTTATCTTACGTCGAGCGCCTCTGCAGGTTCATCAACTGTTAATGTTGCAATGACTTATAATGGCGTTACAGGAAGCGCGCCGACCTCTTTACTTATCGGTAATGGTGATGGAACCACTAATCTATACACGGTTACTTCTTATGTCAGCGGAGGCACAACATATACCCCTGCGACTTTACCGTTGGGTTCAGCCGTTACATCCGTAACTTTATCTTCTCCGTTAACCTCTTCCGTTCTTCAAAATACCGCGATTTCGCAAAATACTTTAGGATTAACCAGCACAAGCGGCGTTTTGCAAGGTTCTGATATCCAGATAAACACAAGCGGGACAGCGGCTTCCAGCACGGTTGATCCTTACCAATTTTTTAATACCGTCGCAAGCGTTAATTCTAACAGCACGGTTAATCTGTCAAATGCCATGCCTATCCCTTCCGGCGGCTCGTTTACGGCAGGCGGAGGCGTTATAGCTGGTCCTGCATCGGACTATTATTCCACGACGATTAATGTTTACGATTCTCTGGGGAATTCACTGCCTATGAGCGTTACCTTTGCTCCGACTTCTTCATCTGCCGGCGATTGGAATGTTTATTACTCGATTAACGGAACTGCCGCTCAAAGACAATCTTTGACATCTACAACCAGTGATGTTATTTTTAATTCGAATGGCCAGATTACATCTGGAACGTCTCAAACATTAACAGATGTTCCTGCCTATGTAAGCCCTTCTCCGTCAACTCTTCCCGACGGCGCATCTGAACCGTTAAATATTGCTTTAAACTTAAATAACCTGACCCAGTATTCCGCAACTTCCGCTACGACGGCATTTACCCAGAACGGCTATTCGACAGGAACGCTTACAAGTTTTACCGTTGATAAAGAAGGCAAAATTTCAGGTCTTTTTTCGAATGGTCAGACAAAATACTTATATCAGGTTGCCCTTGCCAATTTCATCGCTCCGACGGGACTTACGTCCGAAGGCAACAGTCTGTATGCGCAGACTTTTTCGTCAGGACAGCCTGCCGTCGGTGTTGCTAATTCGGGAAATTTTGGCTATATTACCGATTCGGCATTGGAACAGTCAAATGTCAATATTTCATCTCAATTTACAAATATGATAATAGCCCAGAATGCTTATGTTGCCAACTCTAAGGTGTTGACGACAGAAAACGCTATGTTGACGGCTCTTGAAACCGCTATCCCATAATTTTCACAATTAAATTTATTAAATTAAAAATTGGGTTTATGTAATATCATATGTTAAACAATTTTTTACCCGGGTTTTCGAGCGGCAAAACTAATTTAAATAATAATGTCCCCTTGACCGGTCATGGGGTTGATTCGGTTTCTTCCGGGCAAAATCTCCATTATACTGCTCACGGAAACTTTAAAAATATGCTAAACCTGGCATCGGATAAAGGGTCTTTATCCGGAGAGGGTGAACCTGTGAAAAATAAATCGGGTGATAAAAACAATAAACATAATAATTTTAGCTTTGTTTTATATATAAATTCGCCTTTACATACAGACAAAAAACAAAGCAGGGTTATTTTATCATCTAATAGCAATAGTAAAGATTCAGGTAGCGATATGAAAGGCAATGAAGCCTTTAACGGAGATATAAATGCTTTACAGGGTAATAAAAAATCGACTCAAAATCTCAATAATCTCAATAATAAGAATAATTCTCTCGGTGAAAATAATACCTTAAGCAAAAGCAAGACTGTTAGTATTAATAAAAATGATAATAAAAAAATTGACGGTAATGCAAATATTGCAGGTACGCAAACAAACCAAAGCCGCAAATCTAATTTATCTTTATTAAAATTAAAACAGGCTTTAGACGATTTAATCAACCCTCAGGTAAACACAACAGATAACATAGATAATATGTTAAGTAAAAAAAGAGCGAATAATTTTCAAAATAATAAAGAGTTGAATAACTCAAATAAAATAACCGGAGACAAAAAAAATATAAATTCCGATGCAATAACGGGAAATGACGACATTAAAAACGGGATTGGTTCCAATATTAATATTAAACTTAAACGCACTCTTGCAAATGCGCTTGATTTGACGGTTATCCAAAATTATGAAAAAAGATCGGATTCAACACATTTAATTACTAAAAGTGATAATAATTTAACTATAAATAAAAGCGTTGATTTTTTGAATAATACCGGTTTATCTAATTCTAATTCCGGAAATTTGAGCGGCAATAATACGGGACTTAATATCGGCATCGGCAACGGGCAGGTAAACGCTCTTAATGCCGCAAACAAAGAATCATCCGGGTCTATTGCTATAAACTCTGTTTTATTTATGATTAAAAAAAATATTCAATCGGCCGTTATAACATTAAAACCGCCGTCGCTTGGAAGCGTTAAAGTTGAAATTGCGCTGAAAAATATGGAATCTAATTTTAATAATATTACAGATACAGGCAAAGAGATTACAATTAATATGTTTGCCCAAAACGACGCCGCAAAAAATATTCTTCAATCGTCATCGTCAAATCTTCAAAATGCGCTAAAAGGGCAGGGGTTTTCCTCGATTAATTTAAATATTAATCTGGGTTCCGGCAGTAATAATCAAAACGGAAGCCCATTTTCGTTTCTCAAAAATTCTGCAGCCAGCTTGGTTAGCGGCGATAAAAAAAGCGGCGTCAACAGTTCCTCTTTAAGTGTAAATATGGCAAATTATTATAACCCTAATGCAATAATAGACTATTTTATTTAGATATTTTATATATGACGGCATTCAAATTTCAAAACATATTAAATCACAGAAAATTAATACTTGATGAGTATTATATCGAATTGTCAAAGGTTCAGGATGAATTGGTTAAGATAAATTTAAGAATAAATAGCGTTCAAAATTCTATCAATTCATTTAAAGAAACCTTTCCGGATAAAGTATTAAATATTGCAAACATTAATGATTATAACCTATTGGATACTCAATACAGGACTCTTTTGGCAAAATTAGACAACTTATTAAAAATAAAAGATTCTATCTTAATAGATTTAGAAAATAAAAAGGCTCAAACGATAAAAGCCAAGGTGGAGTGCGAGAAAATAGATAAACTCAGAGAAAAATATCTTGCGGTTGATAAAATGGCGGAATTAAAGCATGATGAAGTTATTGCAAATGATTTTTCTTCAAACCGTTATAATCAAAATAAATTTTAAAATTCACAATTTATACATAATGTTATAAATTTTGTTATTATGATTAAAATTTTACCTCCCTCAATAGTCTTAACAATCTTTATAATGTTTTTCGCCTTGTCTATACCTATATTGCCGGCGGGTGCTTTTGCCTCCGGAGTAAACGCCAAAAAAGATGAAATCAAAATTCTTGAAAAACAGATAAAATTGGAAGTGAAGAAGTTAAAAAAGATTGAATCCAAAATTCATCATATTAAAGCCGAACAAAAAGCAAAAATTAAAAATCTCATAACGCTGTACTCCTCTATGAGCCCAAAAAATGCGGCAAGTATTCTTCCGCATATCGATAAAAATGTCGCCATATATATTCTTTCCCATATGGCTCCCAGAACTGCCTCCGCGATTATCTCAAAAATGTCCACTAAAGATGCAGTATTTTTTACAAACAGTATAGCAGGGAAATAAAAATAACCCGCCTTGTTTTTCTATTGTCAAATGTCAAATTAATGACAATATAAAAAATCTTCCGTATCTTCCGTATTTGTATATATTATTGATATTATTATAAAATAATTATAAAATAATAGATGGCATAAACATTGCAGGACTTTAAGAACAATAATTTAAACATATTAATCAATCTCGTTTTAAGTTAAATCGTTAAAATTTGCAGATAGGGTGCAAAAATGGCTGAAAAATCAAGCAAACCACAATCCAATAACAATACCAACGACAATAAAGGTATTGAAGATGTGAACGAAGACGATATGTCAACGATTTCCCAGATTGAGTCTTCAGGTAAAAAGGGCGGTGGATTTAAAAAACTTATTTTTATACTGATACCCATCATACTTATTCTTGGAGGTGGGGGTTTTGCGGCTTACCATTTTTTATTTGCCAAAAATAACATAAATAAAAATACAGGGAAAATAATCGCCCCGTCTCAAATTTCACCTGGGCCAATGATTGAGCTTAAACCGTTTTTAACCAATCTTGCCGACAAAAATAAAACCTCTTATATCAAAATTTCTATGTCGATAGAACTAAAACAGGGTGGAAATATCGGTCTTTTTAAGCAGCTTACGCCGAAAATTAGAAATAGTATAATTATGATTTTAAGCTCTAAAACAACGAGAGAAATTAATACCCCCGAGGGAATCGTTTCCTTAAGACATCAAATTGCAAGAAGCCTTAACAGAATTCTTGGGGATGGAACCGTTATAGGCGTTTATTTTAATAACTATTTAGTTCAATAACTTAGTTCAATAGAAGATATAAAATTGTAAAATCCTCTTGTCTTTAGGCATGGGGATATGGATAAAAAATGCCTGAAATTTTATCTCAAGAAGAAGTAAACGCCTTACTTAGAGGGATATCCGCCGGTTCCATAGAAACGGAAAAGCAGGAAGAGGTTGGAGGCGTAAGGGCGTATGATTTGACGTCTCAGGATAGGATTGTCAGGGGTAGAATGCCAACTCTCGAGATAATAAACGAAAGATTTGCGAGGCTTCTAAGAAACGAACTAACCTCGGCATTAAGAAGAGTTGTCGAAGTTACATCTACATCGGTCGATATGCAAAAGTTTGGGGAATTTTTAAAAAATGTCCCTCTTCCTACAAGTTTAACAATATTTAAAATGCCCCCGCTTCGCGGCTTTGGAATTTTCGTTCTTGACGCAAGGTTGATATATAACCTTATAGATATATTTTTCGGGGGCACTGCCGATTTGCATGTTAAAATCGAGGGAAGAGATTTTTCTCCAATTGAAACTAAAATAATCAAAAAAATTGTCGACATGGCTTTTAATGCTATGAAGCAAGGATGGACGCCTGTTTCACCCATCGATATAGAATTTCAAAGAAGCGAAATAAACCCTCAATTTGCAACTATAGTAACGCCTACTGAGGTTGTTATCGTCAGCAGATTTGAGGTAGATATAGAAGGCGCTGTTTCCAAATTTATGATATGTATTCCATATTCTATGGTTGAGCCTATAAAAGAAAAACTATACAGCGGATTTCAAAGCGAACAGTTAGAAATTGACCAGAGGTGGATAGAGAGGTTTAAGAAAAGACTTAAGGAATCGGAACTTGAGATAAAAGTAGATTTAGGAAAAGCGGAAATAAAGGTAAGAGATTTTTTAAAGGTAAAACCGGGAGATGTTATTATCTTAGATAAAGAAATTAATGAACCGTTGCTTGTTGAGTTTGAAAATGTTCCAAAATTTATTGCTTATCCCGGGAAAGTTAATAATCAAATTGCGGTAAAATTAATATCCGATATATCGATTGAAAAAGAGGGCTAATTATGAACGAAATTGAAAATCGGCAAGGTTCAACCGAAAAAGACGAAAACATCAATAAGCCTGATGCGCAGGGGAATGTCCAGCCTAAACCTCAACAAGAAGATGATAATGTTAGCTGGGAAGATGCATTTAAAGAAGAGGCTATAGCCAATCAAAAATCAAGCGAAAATTCTCCTGCCGCCAATACCGATACAACAGGCACGCAAAATTTGGGTAACTTAGATTTACAAGATGTTGAGGATGTTCATGCAGTTCCTAAAAATGAAAAAATCAAAAAATCCGTTAAAAAGGTGGAATTTTCCTCATTCGATGAAACGGACAAGACTGCGGAGCCCCCTAAAAATTTGGATTTTATTCTCGATATTCCGCTTACTATTTCGGTTGAACTCGGTAGAACAAAAATGGTTATAAACGATATGCTACAATTGGGGCAGGGCTCTGTAATAGAACTTTCCAAATTGGCGGGAGAACCCCTTGATGTTTATGTCAACGGCAAGTTAATGGCACGCGGCGAAGTTGTTCTGGTAAACGACAAATTTGGCGTCAGGCTTACGGATATTATCAGCCCTTCAGAGAGAATTAAAACATTATGAATAAAACATTATTTATCGCGATAATCATTTTTACTTCCCTTGTTAAGTTTTCTTATGCCGCAAATAATAATAAAAATTTGTATTTAAAAAATATTTCGGTTTCAAAGAATGCAGGCAGCCGCCTTATCTGGTTTAAATTTAACGGTAAACCCGACAATATTATTCCAAAATATATATTAAATAATTATAGTCTTGAGCTCACATTTAAAAATACATCCTCGGTTATGGGCTCAAAATTTATGAAATTTAAAAATAAATTATTTAGAGGAATAGAACTTGTACCTTTAAAGAATTTAAATTTAAATGCGATAATCTTCTTTAACAAAGGTATTAAGATAGACAAAAAAGATATAAAATGGTCTTATTACAAGAACTATTTTATAATTAAAATTTCTCATAAATTTTCAAGCGGTTTATTTAAAAACATAGGGGTAAAACCTGTTTCGGTGGTTTCATCGAGAAAGCCCCTTAATATAAACACCTCAAATAATAATATCCCAAATAATAATATCCCAAAGAACACACCGTTTTCTTTAAATCCAGGTTCCAAAAATAGCGGCAATTTAAATGTAGGCTTCGAGATAGTAAAAACAGTCGTATATTTAGCATTAGTTCTTGGTTTAATTTATATCATATATTTCTTATTGCTTAAATTTAAAGGGCGTGTTGCGGAAAAGAAAAATTTAAATAACTTAAAAATAATATCTTCTCTAAATCTGGGAAACAAAAAATCTATCCTTCTTATAGAAGTCAATAAGGAACTTTTTCTTGTGGGCGTATCTCATTCCAATATTCAGGTTATAGGCCATATTAAAGATTTAAACCGGGATAATATAGATTCCAGCCTTAGCGGGAATGACAAGGTTAACAAGGTTAATGTAGATGATAATAGTAAAACATCATTCCATACGGATGGGTTGTCAAATGAATCTTACGGTAATTTCGCAAATGTTTTAAAAAATCAGGTTGATTCGAAAGAGAGTTTAAATTTAAATCCGAATATTAAATTTGATTATAATAAATCTGATAGGTCTGATAATTATAAGATAAAAAACATATCGGAAGCCAGGTTTAAAAATAAAGCCGATAATGTATTTTTTGATATCGAGGAAAAGCTAAAGGGATTAATAGAAAACGATGGAAATATTAAAAAATTTTAAAAATACAACCTTGCTTGCTTTACCTGCAATAACTATGACGGGGCACCCGCATCATTCGGAAGTTTCGATGCTTATTCAAATACTGCTTATTTTTACCGTTATATCTATTGCGCCGTCTATTTTAATAATGATGACATCGTTTGTCAGGATAGTCGTAGTTTTGTCTTTTTTAAGAACATCGCTCGGACTCACAACCGAGCCGCCAAATCAGGTAATTATAGGATTAAGTCTTTTTCTTACATTTTTCATAATGGCGCCGGTAATAAATAAAATATATAAACATGCTTACATACCATATACAAAAAGGGAAATAGGAATTAACAGGGCTTATAAAACGGGATTAAAACCGCTTAGAAGTTTTATGTTAAAACAGACGCAGATGAAAGATCTGGAGCTATTCGTCAAAATGGCTAAAATAAAACATATAAAATCCCCCCACGATGTTCCGACTTATGTTCTTATTCCCTCGTTTATCACAAGCGAGCTGACGACGGCATTCGAGATAAGTTTTCTTATATATTTGCCGTTTTTAATAATAGATCTGGTGGTTTCAAGCCTTTTAATGTCTATGGGAATGCTTATGCTGCCGCCGACCATGATTTCGCTGCCGTTTAAACTTATGCTTTTTGTTCTTGTTAACGGCTGGTATTTAGTTATCGGCTCATTAGTTCAAAGTTTCAGGTGAAAAATGTCAATAGGATTTGTTAATTTTATTATACAAAAGGTAATAATGACTGTTCTTTATCTGAGCGCGCCGCCACTTATCGCCAGCCTTGCCATCGGCATTACGATAAGCATTTTTCAAGCGGTAACGCAGCTTCAGGATCAGACGCTTACCTTCGTTCCAAAAATTATCGTTGTAATAATAGTTTTATTGATTTTTGGACCCTGGATGCTTAATATATTGGTGGATTTTACAAAGGAGATTTTTTTACATTTTCCTGTGTATATTCACGGAGGCGGTTAATTTAAAATGATGATTATTCACAAATATCTTCTTATAGAATTTATCTTGATTTTTTTTAGAGTGATAGCAATGATTGTTATTATGCCTTTTGTGGGCAGTTCCGCCGTTCCTAATTGGGCAAAGATAGGAATGGCATTTTTTATTTCCCTAACTATTTATCCTTTGATTGTTAAAACCCAGATTATCCCTCATGTATCCTTTCCGATGCTGATTTTGTTAATTTTTTCCCAGACTTTAATAGGTCTGATTTTAGGATTTTTGGTTCTTATAATTTTTACGGGGGTTGAGTTAGCCGGTCAGTTTATGGGGCTTCAGATAGGTTTTGGTATGATAAGCCTTTTAAACCCGTTAATTTCAAACCAACAGGTTTCCCTTATCGCAAATATGCAAAATTTTATCGCTTTAATGATTTTTATAGAAACATCAGCTTTTTTCTTTGTTATTGAAGGGTTATATAAAAGTTTTGAAACTATCCCTTTAACTTTTATACAATTTTCCCCGTTTATCTTTAAATACTTAGTTTTGAAGGCGGGCGATATTTTTACGATTGGTTTCGATTTAAGTATTCCCATTGTGGTAGTGGCAATTTTGTTAAATGTCATTATTGCTTTAATGGGAAGATTAGCGCCGCAATTTAATATTTTTGCGGTAGGCTTTCCGTTAACGATATTTGTCGGACTTTACATTTTATACTTAGCCGAGCCTTATTTTACGGATTATATAATTAAATCTTTTATAAACCTTAGATTCGAATTTTATCGTGTAATAAATTCTTTAGCCCTATTAAATTAATTAAGTTAATTAAAAAAATAGATTAAATCGTATTAAATCATAGTAAATCATAGTAAATCATAGTATGGCGGAAGACCAGTTCGACAAAACAGAACCTGCGAGTCCTAAAAGAATACAGGATGCCAGAAACAGGGGACAGGTGATGAAATCAAGGGAGGTAAACACCGCCTTTGTGCTTGTAACTATTTTAATCTATTTATACTTTAATATTTCGTCAATCGGCAATATTATAACTTCCGAGGTAATTTATTTTTTATCAAACTCATTTTCTATACATCTGAATTATGCTTCTATCGTAAAAATCCTGTACCATTTAATTTATATCGTAACTTTCGCAATCCTTCCATTTATTTTGATTGTTTTTTTTGCGTCTATCGTTTCCAATCTTTCGCAGGTTGGCTTCCTGTTTACATTAGAACCGCTAATTCCTGATTTTACAAGAGTGGACCCTATTTCAGGTTTAAAGAGATTTTTTTCGTATCAATCCGTTAATGAACTGTTTAAATCTGTTTTTAAATTTTTTGTTTTAATTATAGTAGCCTATTTTACCTGCGCTCCCTATATTAAAAAAATTTTTATTTTACAATCTATAGGGCCGTCTTATGATCTGCTTTTTACCTTTGAACTTTTGTATAAACTCTTTTTCAACATTATACTCGTAATGATTATACTTAGTATTATCGACTTCTTTATACAAAAGCATCAATATAATAAAGGTTTAATGATGTCTAAGCAAGAGGTCAAAGATGAAGCGAAACAATATGAAGGGAATCCGCAAATCAAGGGAAGAATCAGAAAGATGCAAAAGGAGATAGCCAGAAGAAAGATATTGAAAGAAGTTAAAAAAGCCCATGTCGTCATAACAAACCCGACGCATTTTGCGGTAGCCATTAAATATGACAACAAAAAATATAACGCCCCTATCGTAGTTGCAAAGGGAGCGGATAACTTAGCCTTTTTAATAAAAAAGATTGCATCCGAGAACGATATACCTTTGGTTGAAAATAAATTTATAGCAAGAATGCTTTACGATATGTGCGAACCGGGGCAGTTAATACCTGAAAGTTTGTATAAAGCGGTGGCAGAGATACTTGCGCATTTATATCTTACAAATAAAAAATTTAAAGAAATATGGGGTTTGGTTAAATAATGGCTGAACAGGCAGAAACAGGGACTTTTTCGAATAACTTTATTTTAAAAAACTCGGATATAATACTTGCCTTGCTTTTTGTAATGGTTATCGTTCTTATGGTTATTCCGATAACCACATGGATGCTCGATATATTTTTAACGTTTTCCATATCCTTTTCCATAATAATTTTATTAATTTCTATTTATGTCTTAAGACCGCTCGAGTTTTCAATATTTCCCACAATCCTTTTGGTTTCGACTTTATTCAGGTTATCGCTCGAGATAGCTGCCACCAGATTGATACTTTTGTATGGATATAAAGGAGCGGACGCCGCCGGAATAGTTATTGAATCCTTCGGAAAATTTGTAGTAGGCGGAAATTATGCGGTGGGAATAGTAATATTTATTATCTTTATCGTAATTAATTTTGTTGTTATAACCAAAGGCGCAACCAGAGTAGCAGAGGTTTCGGCGAGGTTTACATTGGATGCCCTGCCAGGTAAACAGATGTCCATTGATGCCGAACTTAATTCCGGTTTTATAACCGAAGAAGAGGCAAGAAAAAAAAGAATGGATTTGACAAAAGAGGTGGATTTTTATGGGTCTATGGACGGTGCAAGCAAATTCATCAGGGGAGATGTTATAGCTGCCATAATCATTATTGTTATAAACATTATAGGAGGTCTTTTAATCGGCATATTCCAGCATCATTTATCCATTTTAAAGGCTGCCTCCTATTATACCCTTCTTACCGTCGGGGAAGGACTTGTAGTTCAGATTCCCGCTTTAATAGTTTCCACATCGAGCGGTATTATAATTACAAGGGCAACTCGCGAAAGCAATCTTTCAAAGGATTTTTCATATCAGTTTTTATCTAATCCGAGGGCTTTATATACCGCAAGCGGCGTTCTTTTCTTTTTTGGTATTATCCCGGGGCTTCCGCACTGGCCTTTTATTCTTTTCGCGGTGCTTGTCGCTTTAATAGCATATTTAGTATCTAAAGAAATGGGCAAAAAGAGGATTGAATTAAGCAAAAAAGAACTGGAAGAGAAAAAGAGCATTCCTGAATCTCAAATTATAGAAAGCGTTATGCAAATCGATATTCTTGAACTCGAGGTCGGTTATGGCCTTATATCTTATGTAGATGCTTCAAGGAACGGTGAACTTTTGGAAAGAATTAAAGGGATAAGAAAACAGCTGGCGCAGGATTTAGGAATTATAGTTCCCCCGATTCATATTAAAGACAATCTTAATTTAAAACCTAACGAATATATATTTTTGATTAAAGGTGTAGAGGTCGCAAGGTATGAGGTAATGCCGAATAAATTGCTTGCAATGAACCCCGGAAATGTGTCCGAGAATATTCAGGGTATTGTTACGAATGAACCGGCATTTAATCTCCCCGCATTATGGATAGATGAAAGCTTAAAACAAAAGGCGCAGATGGCGGGTTGGACGGTTGTTGAAATACCTGCGATTATTGCAACTCATATTGTCGAGATAATAAAGGCAAACGCTCCAGAACTTCTTACAAGACAGGATGTCCAGAAACTTTTAGATATGCTGTCTGCCAAATACCCAAAGATAATAGACGACCTTATTCCGAATATTCTTTCCTTAAGCGCCGTTCAAAATGTTCTTGAAAATTTGCTTTCGGAGGGTGTTCCTATCAAAGATATGCTTACCATTGTAGAGACTCTTCATAATTACGGCCAAAACATTAAAGATCCCGCTATATTAACCGAATATGTTAGAGCCGCGCTAAAAAGAACTATAACCAAAATGGCTATGGGAGAGGGTAATATTCTTAGACCTTTAATACTGGGAAAAAATTTCGAATCGCTTATGATCAATGAATATAATAAAACAAAAGAGCATGGAGGGTATTCAGGAATTGACCAGTCTTATTATAATAAAATAATTTCGGCTGTTAAAGAAGAGGTAAAAAAATCTGCGGACATTGGTTTATCCCCCGTTGTATTAACTTCTCCCCAGATAAGACTGTTTTTAAAAAATATTTTAAATGAAATAGTTCCCGGAATAACGGTTATTTCATCTAACGAACTGTCGCCAAACTCCAGAATTAAACCATTAGGAAGTATAGAAATTTATGCAGATTAAAAGATATGAAGTTTTAGATATTCAGGATGCAATCGAGCTTATAAAAAGAGACCTTGGGGAAGATGCCGTTATTATTTCCACAAGGCAGGTTAGCGGTTCTAACGATTTGGGATTTTTTGGAAAACCGTTTCTGGAAGTTGTAGCCGCAATAGATTATAAGGATGAAGATCTAAAGCCTTCGAGTGAGAATAATAACATTAATCAAAATCTTCTGAGCCCGCTATATGACGATATAAAATTTTTAAAAGACAATTTCGAAAGCATTGTGGAGGATAAAATTATATATATTTTAAATACAAAGTTTGAAGAGATTAAACTTACCTTAGATGAAATTAAATTTAATTTGAATTTATTAAAAGATGAAAAAACAAAAATAAAAGAAAAAGAAAGCGATTTACTCATGTTTCTTGATAATCTGGCTTTCGATAGAAAAATGTCGACCAGATTAATAGAGGTATTTTTTAAAGATATTAAATTAGCTAACTTCAAGCCTGAAGAAAAGATTGAGTATTTTAAAAGGTTTTTTAAAAAAATAATAGAGAAAAAAGTGGAGAAGAAAAAGTTAGCCCCTATGACTGATAATAAAATAATTATAGCCCTTGTCGGAAACAGCGGAGTGGGAAAGACCGCAACAGTTGCAAAACTTTGCGCTAAATTCGTTTTTGAAAAAAATATGCATTTATCCGTATGTTCGCTTGATTCGTTAAAAATAGGCGGATATGAAACATTAAAAAATTATGCCAGGAAACTTAAAATAGATTTTGCCGCAATAAAAGACGTGGAAGGGTTAAAGGCATTTATTTCAAGTTCTCCGTCAGATGTTATAATAATCGACACATTTGCTGTCAATCATAATAACATTTTCCAATTAAATAATCTGGCAAAATTTTTGGATATATTTAAGGGGAAAATACAGGTGGAGCTTCTTTTGCAGGCGCAGCTTAAAAACACTGATGCCGTAAGGGCTTATGAATCATTCAGGAACAAAGTAGGGGTCAACTCCATTATTATTACAAAAACAGATGAATCACATTGTCTGGGTAACCTTGCGGAAATATTTTTACTTAACGACTCGACGGTTGATTTTATTACAAAAGGAGAAAATGTTCCTGAGGATATCGAAGATGCGACTACCCAAAATATTTATTCTTTATTTTTTCCTTCGCCAAAATATTAATAAATATTAAATAAAAATTTAATTTAAATGGTTAAAATACTAAAATCATGGAAAAACAAAAAAATCAAAATCGAAATCATTATACCAAGATAATCTCCATAACGAGCGGAAAAGGGGGGGTCGGCAAAACCAATATCGTTTGCAATTTAGCATACTGTTTTGCCTCTATGGGCAAAAGGGTGATGATAATGGATGCCGACCTTAGTCTTGGAAATGTTTCCGTAATACTCGGGATTATTCCAAAATATAATATTTCACAGGTAATTTACGGCAATAAACAGCTTAAGGATATTATAATATCGGATTCCAACGGCATTTTGGTTCTCCCCGCTTCATCTGGCGTACCCGAATTATCAAATCTTTCGGAATCTCAAAAGATTGCGTTAATGTCGAGATTTGATGAGTTTACGGGAGATATAGACGGTTCGGGCGAACCCATAGATATTCTTTTAATAGATACTGGGGCAGGAATTTCTTCGAATGTTTTGTATTTTAATTTGGCTGCAAGCGAGATATATATCGTTGTGACCCCTGAACCCACATCTATTACAGATGCTTATGCCTTAATAAAGGTTTTAAATGTAAAATACGGCGAAAAATATTTTAGGGTTATAGTTAATAATGTTAGAAGTGAAAAGGAAGCTAAAGAGGTTTATAAACATTTAAGCCTTGTTTCCGATAAATTTCTTAAGGTAACCTTGAATTACTTAGGATATGTTTTAAATGATGAGAACATTCCCAGATCGGTTATTATGCAAAAACCGGCATTAAGCCTTTTTCCGGATTCTAAAGCATCCGAATGTATCAAAAAATTGGCTTATAGTATTCTTTCTCAAAAAGATAATAAAATATCGAACGGCAATATTCAATTTTTTCTAAATAAACTTTTAAGGGCATTTTAATCTTTTGCACATGGAAAAAATAGATTTTAAATCAAAAAGACTGATCGAAGAAAATTATAACCTCGTAAACACGGTTGCAAATTTTATGATGATGAGATTTAACGGCATCATAAACAGAGATGACCTTGTGGAATTTGGTATAGGGGGACTTATAGATGCCGCCATTAAATTTGATCCGTCAAAAAATGACAACTTTAAGGTATATGCGATAACAAGAATAAAAGGTTCCATTTTAGACGGCATAAGAAAACTTGACTATATGTCGAGAAACGTTCGTGAGTTATCGGGAAAGATAGAAAAGACATACTCAAAATTAGAGCAGAAATTTGGGAGAATGCCTGAAGATTTTGAAGTCGCTCAAGAACTTGGGGTTAATGTGGAAGAGTTTAACGAAATGTTATATAAGATAAGAGGCGCTTCTTTTTTATCCGATAAAGATTTTATCGGTTTTGATAAAGGACGCGCTGAATCTTTGGATAGAATGGAAAGTAAAGACCTCCCTATCATAGATAACCTCTTGATGAATGAGAAAAAGAATGTTTTAAAAACATGTATCGATATGCTTAGCGAGGTTGAAAAAAATGTGCTGATGATGTATTATTATGACGAATTAACCTTAAAAGAAATCGGAGACATATTAGATTTAACTGAATCCAGAATCTGCCAGATTCATTCTAAAGCAATAATAAAATTGAGATCAAAATTAAAATCATATGAATAAAAATAAACAAGGCAAACAAATGGATTTACTTTTTTCCGATAATGTCGATGTCGTTAAAGGCGCTATCGAAAATATTGCAAAATATGGAACTATAAACGATAAAAAGCTTATAGTCGATTTATTGGGAAGTAATAGTCTCGGCATTGTCGAATTTGCTGAAAATACCATTGTCAAACTAAATAAAAAGGAACTTGTAAAGAAGCTATTCGAAATTTCGGCCTCAAGCGGCAGCAGCATAAAAATTAGGTCTAATTCGTTCGATACTATAAAACAAATTGCCATGAAAAACGGAAATTTTTTAGTGGATTATTTTGATAAAAACAAAGGTAAATACAATAAGATAATTTCGGAGCTAATGAGATACGGTCATTTTACCCCTAAAAATTATCCAAAAAAGGTTTTAGTTAAACTTTCAAAAGATAAAGATGAAATAACAAGGGCTAATGCAATCGAATCGATAGGATTATTAAAGTTTAAACTTGGCAGTGTGTTGATAAAGGCGCTGGATGACACTTTTTTTGTTTCCTCATCGGCAATTTTTTCCATAGGTGAAATAAAATTGCAAAGCGCATTTCCAAAATTAAAAGAATTATTTTTAAAATCTCATGACAGGGTTATTAGAAATATAATAATCGATTCATTGGCAAAAATCGGCGGAAACGAAATATCGGTTTTTTTATTAAACATTCTTAGTAAAAACAATCAATATATGGTTGACAAGATTTACATACTTAAAAGCTTATATAAAATATGCATGTGTGATGATTGCAAAAAAGGCGGGGCAAATACAAAAGAATTTCTGCTTCAAAAAATTGCCAATTTAAATCTCAGGGTCTCCATATTTTCCATAGAAGAATATGAGGAGAAAGCGGCAATTCTCTCTATTCTTTGTTATTTTTCTTTTTTAAATCATAAAAAGTCGGAAAAGATATTTAAATTTTTGTTTGAATATTATGTTAAAAATGAAAATATCGATGAATTAGAATACCTGTATATAAAAAATATTATTAAAAAAATTGCAAGACCCAAGTACATAATGAATTACATAAAATCGTTAAAGTCGTCGTCCGATTTTAGTAAATACGATTTATTGATAGATATTTTATCTGAAATTTCACCTAAAGATATAATAAATCTTTTAGATTTTTTTAAGGATAAAAAATTATTTTTAGAGATAAAAATATCCGTTTTAACTTACGCATGTTCAATATTTTCCGATAAAAATTTTAACTACAAAACCGTTTTTAACGATATTATCCTTAATTATTTAAATGATTCAAACGGTAATATTAGAAAAACGGCGGTTAATTTATTGGGATGCTCAAAAAACGGTATTTACACAGAAAAACTTTTTACTTTTCTCCTTAAAGAAAACCTTCCCGATGTAACTTCCGCGCTCATACATACCATATCTAATATTTTAAGTTTTAAACGAAATAAAAAATATTTTTATTTTTTTTCGGATAATCTATCTTTAAAGAACGATAAAATAATAGAGTATTCGTTAAAAATACTTGAAGAGGCAAAATTATCATTAACCGATAATGAAATTTCGGATATATATTCGAAATTTGCCAATTTTAAATATTTTAAATCCGTACCGCTAAAAAGATTGCTGGCAAAAATTTTAAGAAAATACGATTTGGCAAAACATAGAGATGCCGTGTCTTTTTTACTTGATGAAAGCGATGAAGTGGTTAAATTTAATTATCTGGATTCCCTTTTTGTGGCGGGTGTTAAGGATTTAAAACTTATATTGGGGGTTCTTAACTCCGGAAATTTCTCCGACGAATTCAGGTATAAAATAGTGGAATTAATCGAAAAATTAGACGATCCAAAGGGCTTTGACAGCCTTGTTTCTATGCTTAATAAAGAAAAAAGTAAAATGGTTAAAATCGCTATCCTGAGGGCGCTTAACAATATAGATAAGAAAAAAGCATCCCATATAATAAAAAAATATAATTTGTCTAAAGATAAAGATTTAAGGGTTTATTCTTTAGAATTAATGAACTTGCCCTGAAGTGAGCCTCACTGAAGCGGCGTTTCGTTTCAATAAAACATTATAAACATTATAAAAAAACTTTTAAAATAAACTAGATGGAATATCCGAACACTAATTTATCCGATGAAATATTCAATAAATTAAAGGAGTTAATATATGGTATTTCAGGTATTTATTTTAATGAGCAGAAAAAATATTTGCTTGAAACAAGGTTGTCAAGGAGACTTTCGATATTAAATTTATCTTCTTTTGAAGATTATTACAATTTTTTAAGGTACTCGCCTAAAAAAAATACGGAGATAAAAGAACTTTTAAATAGCATAACAACAAATGAAACCAGTTTTTTCAGGGATTTGCCGCAGCTTAATGTTTTTATCGATATTTTAAAACAGGTTGTTTCTGCGCCAAGCATTAATTCAAGCAAAAAGATTAGAATATGGAGCGCGGGATGTTCCACGGGGGAAGAACCATACACTATCGCTATAATGATAAAAGAGAATTTCCCTTTTTCTAATATAAAGTTTAATGTAATAGGTTCCGATATTAGTGAAAAGGCTTTGGATTCCGCAAAGAAGGGGATATACAATAGTTACACCTTACGCAATGCAAGCGAAGACATCATAAAAAAATATTTTAATAAAATAGATGATGATGCCTTTGATATAAATGGCGAAATTAAAAATATGACGAGTTTCTTTAACATCAATCTTATAGATACCAAAGAGGTAAAAAATCTGAACGTTTTTGATATCGTTCTTTGCAGAAATGTTATAATATATTTTGATGACAGTTCAAAGAAAAGGGTTATTTCAAACATATATGAAAGTTTAAAAATGGGTGGTTATCTTTTTTTGGGCCATTCGGAATCTTTACATTTTGTTTCTACATCATTTAAATTGGTCGGTTTTGGAAAAACGCCGCTATATAGGAAGGAATAAAATGAAACGAAACGCCGGTTCATCAAAGCGCACTTCAGTACAAACAAAGCAAAGCGGAGTTCAGCGGAGCTCACCTCAAGGATATACCGTATTAATTGTCGAGGACTCTTTAGTTGTCGGAAAGTTTTTATCTATTGCTTTTAACAATGCCGGTTTTAAAGTAAAAACGGCAGTGGATGGCTATGAAGCATTGGAAAAAGCTATCAAAGACGATATAGGTTTAATCGTTACAGATTTAAATATGCCTGAGATGGATGGGGTTACACTGTTAAAAAGTCTTAAGGAAAATCAATTGACTAAGAATATACCTGTTATTCTTATGTCCTCAAATATACCGAGCGAAAACGAAATATCTAAAAGTTATGCTTTTTTACAAAAACCGTTTAACGAAGAAAAGATAATAAGCATTGCAAAAAAAGCAATAGAAGAGGTTTATGGTCATTAATCAATAAATGATTAATTTTTAACAATATTATAATGATTATAATGTAAAAAGGTGCTGGATATGGCTTTAGATCTATCAATGAAAATTATTGTAGTGGATGATTTTTCTACCATGAGAAGGATTATCAAAAATATTTTGAAACAAATAGGTTTTACAAATGTGGATGAGGCCGAAAATGGACAGGTCGCTATTTCAAAAATTGCGGATGGAAATTACGATTTTGTTATATCGGATTGGAACATGCCGGAAATGAACGGAATAGAATTATTAAAAAGAGTCAGGGCAAATGAATCGACGAAAGATTTGCCGTTTTTAATGGTTACTGCAGAGGCAAAAAAAGAAAATGTGCTTGAAGCCGTTAAAGCCGGGGTTAATAACTATATCGTAAAGCCATTTACGGCGGAAACGCTTCAAGAAAAGATTTCAAAAATATTTCCCGATTAGTTAAACATATTAATTAATTATACCTGGTGCAAACTCTTTGATTTTTATAGGGGAGGAAATTATTTAATGAGAGATGATTCAATGAAAGAAATAGTGGGTGATTTTGTGCAGGAGGCATTGGAGTTCCTTGAAAGCCTTAATGAAAATTTTATCGAGCTTGAGAAAGACCCTGAAAATAAAGAATTATTAAATACCATTTTTAGAGCGGCACATACAATCAAAGGTTCAGCCGGGTTTTTGGGTTTTCAAAATATCGTCGAATTAGCTCATAGCGCGGAAAATATTTTAAATAAGCTCAGGCAGGGCGAAATATCCCTTACCCCCGATATGATGGATTATTTACTTAAGGCCATAGATACGTTGAAGGCTATGATAATAATCGTATCGAAAACCGGAACCGAAGGCGATGCAACATCGGATAATACGGAGCTTATTAAAAAGCTTGATGATCTGGCGGAAGGGAGGATATTACAGGAAGAAGATTTAAAAGTAACGGCAATCGAAAATAGTGAAATTAAAACTGTTGATGAAATCACAAATAAGCTTGCCCATGAAGAGAAGCATAAAGAAAATCATGCTAAGACGGATAAAAGAAAGGTTAAAAATCTTGGCGACATACTCTTGGAGGACAACCTTATTTCTAAAGAGGAGCTAGAGCAGATTTATAAAGAAAAAGAGAAGGAAGAAGAGGAAGAAAAGTATCAACAGGTTGAACCTGGGATAAAACAACCTGAAATTAAAGAGCAAAAGCCTGAACAGAATAGAATGGACGCGCCAACCGAAGAAGTTCCCAGGCTCTCGGTAGCATTGCCAACCGAAGATCGGCGCAGGCTAAAACCACCCCCCGTTCCAATGCCTGAAGTTAAAGAGACTACAATTAGGGTTGATATCGATAGGCTTGATAATGTTATGAATCTTGTCGGTGAGCTTGTTCTTGCAAGAAACAGATTATTCAATATTTCTTCTAAATTAGAGGTGAAGTACGAGGGCGATGATCTTTCCTCGGCATTGGCGCAAGTTATATCTAATTTAAACCTTGTAACCACCGATCTTCAGCTTGCGGTGATGAAAACAAGAATGCAGCCGGTTAAAAAGATATTCAGTAAATTTCCGAGAATGGTAAGAGACCTTTCAAGAGAACTTGGCAAAGATATTGAACTTCAAATACACGGCGAAGAGACAGAGTTAGATAAATCGGTTATAGAAGAAATAGGGGATCCGCTTGTTCATCTAATAAGAAATAGCGTTGACCATGGGATAGAAACAAAAAAGGCAAGAAAAAAAATAGGAAAGCCTGAAACCGGAATAATAAAATTAAGCGCCGAACACGAAGGAAACTATATTGTTATAACCGTTTCTGACGACGGGAAAGGGATGGATCCGGATATTATAAAAAAGAAAGCTGTGGAAAAAGGGATAATCGACGATAAAACAGCCTTGAGCCTATCCGATAAGGATGCTTTAAGTTTAATTTTTACACCGGGGTTTAGTACTAAAGATAAAGCTACCGAAATTTCGGGAAGAGGAGTCGGCATGGATGTCGTTAAAACAAATATACAGAAAATAAACGGTATTATAGACATAGATTCTCAAATTGGGCAGGGTTCGGGGGTAATATTAAAACTTCCTCTTACCGTTGCTATAATCCAAACCCTCATTGTCGGGGTGGGCGAAGATATTTTTGCAATTCCTCTTAACTCTGTCGTGGAGACTTTAAGAATAGCCGAATCATCCATTCAAACAATCGATAAACATGAGGTGATAAATCTAAGAAAATCGGTTTTATCTTTATTGAGACTTGGGAGGGAATTTGGTATTAAAGAATCGGACTCCATTGGTACAGGTTCCTCGTTAAACCAAGAGATTTATGTGGTTGTCGTTGCATTGGCGGAAAAAAGGATTGGCATAGTGGTTGATGACCTGTACGGACAGGAAGAGGTTGTGATTAAATCTCTGGGGGATTATCAATTAGGATATAAAGGCATTTCAGGTGCGACAATTACCGGCGACGGGAAAGTTGTCCTTATCATAGATGTAGCCTCTATGATAGAATCTGTTAAAATAAGATAAATATCGAAGAAGTAAAGGAGTATTTGATTTATGGCTGAGCCGATAAGAGTTTTAATTGTAGATGATTCCGCTTTTATGAGGAGAGCTATAGGTTCCCTTTTGGAAGGAGAAAACGATATTAAAGTTGCAGGGTTTGCAAAAGATGGAGAGGATGCTATAAGGCAGATTCAAGACTTTAGACCCGATATCGTTACAATGGACATAGAAATGCCTAAGATGGACGGGTTAACGGCTCTTAAAATTATTATGGAAAAATTTCCGCTGCCTGTAATAATGATTAGTTCACTTACGGAGGAAGGGGCAAAGGCTACTTTAGACGCCCTTGATTTAGGGGCTGTGGATTATATTCCTAAAAATCTTTACAATGTATCATTGAATATATTAAAAATAAAAGACAATCTGCTTTCTAAAATAAGGGCTATTACAGCAAAAAAATACATTTTTCATACATCAGCGGAAACTACCGAACTTTTTTCTGCTTCGGCTAAATCGTTTAAAAATGGTTCATGGAATAAAAAAATTAATATTATAGCAATAGGTTCATCAACAGGCGGCCCAAAGGCGCTTCAAGATATTATACCTAAAATTCCGGAAAATTTTCCCATTCCGATAGTTTTAGTTCAACATATGCCTAAAGCCTTTACAGGGCCTTTTGCCGAAAGATTGTCCTCTATCTCGCATATCAAAGTTATCGAGGCCTCCGGAAGTGAAATCATTAAACCGGGGACGGCTTATTTGTCACCAGGCGATAAACATCTTACTATCAAAAAAATTAACGGCAAAGAAACAAAAATATTCCTTTCTAACGAACCAACCGATTTAATAAACAGGCCTTCTGTCTCCGTTATGATGGAATCGGTGGCGCAGGTGTATCCCGGAAGCACATTGGGCGTCATATTGACGGGCATGGGTTCGGACGGGTTGTCAGGTATGAGAAGCATTAAAGAATCCGGCGGAAGAACTATAGCACAAGATGAAGCTACCTGTGTCGTATACGGTATGCCAAAGGCTGTTGTTGACGCGGGCTTAGCCGATGTTATTCTTCCTATATATAAGATAGGCGATGAAATTATCAGGGAAACTATTATATTATAATGTATATTATAATGCTAAAATGCTTTATATAATTTTATTTTATTAAACGGAGGAAAATGTATGGAGGTTGTTAAAGAAGCGAACAATGAAAATGCCGGCGCAGATAAAACTAAAGACGACACTACTTTGGAAGAAATCGTTCAACTCGTTACCTTTCGCTTGGGAAACGAAGAATTTGCTCTTGATATTTTAAAGGTTCAGGAGATAAATAGAATTGTCGATATAACCAGGGTTCCAAAGGCTCCCGATTTTGTCGAGGGAGTGATTAATTTAAGGGGAAGAGTTATTCCGATAGTCGATATTAGAAAAAAATTTCATTTAAAGATGAAAGAAATAACAAAAGAGACTAGAATTATTGTGGTAAATATAATGAATAAAACTATAGGTCTTATTGTTGACTCTGTTTCAGAGGTTTTAAGGATTGATTCAGGCATTATTCAACCGCCGCCTCCATTAATTGCGGGTCTTGATTCCGATTATATCAAAGGAGTCGGTAAGTTAGACGATAGGCTTATAATACTATTAGATATCGATAAAATCTTTACAACGGGAGATCACAGGCTTATCGAGGGCATGATAAAATAATTTTAATTTTATTTAAAATTTTTTATTTACATTATGGAAGGTAAAAAAACTCCATATATTTTTGCGACCGCAAACCAAAAAGGGGGGGTAGGAAAAACAACAACGGCGATTACACTGGGGAGTTCCTTATCGCTTTTTGGATACAGGGTGCTTTTGATCGATCTTGACCCTCAGGCAAGTCTTACCAATCATTTAGCAGTTGAACCAGAAAAACTTGAATATTCCATTAGCAATGTTATGGTCTCCGAGTCTTTTCATCCGGATGAGATTATTATAAATAAATATAGATTAAAAACAGGCGGATGCATTGATCTTATACCATCTAATATTAATCTTGCCAGAATTGAAGCGGAGCTTTCGGTTTCAGAAGGAGGAGGGTTAAGACTCAAGGAAAGATTAAAGTTTTTACCGGATAATTACGATTACATAATAATAGATTCATCGCCGGCTTTAAGTGTTCTTCTTATTAGCGCTATCGCTGCAAGCGATGAAATTATTATTCCTGTTATATCCGATTTTTTATCGGCAAGGGGCGTTGAATTACTGCTTACAACCATAGGCAAGGTTGAAACAGCGATAAATATCAAATGCAATTATAGGCTTTTAATTACTATGTTCGATAGAAGGACAAATTCATCATGGAAATCTTTAGACTATTTTCAAAATAAGTATCAAAACTGTCATTTCAATAGTATAATTAATATAGACACAAGATTTAGAGATGCAAGCTTAATAAGAAAGCCTTTAACATATTTAGATGTTAATGCAAGAGGGGCGATAGATTATATTAATGCGGCAAAAGAGATAATAAACGGCCGCAAGAATCAGATTAAGGGGGCAAAAGATGAATAACGGCGCAGAGTTATACGATATAAAAGATTTTAAATTTAAAGGCTCCGATTTAGTGTCTTCGTGGATAAGCGGTCTTTTGAATGACAAAGGAAACGAAGGAAAGCGTTGTTCAAATGAAGGGAAGTTAAGCTCATCGGGTTACTTAAAAGAATCGGCCCAAATTATTGCTTATCCGGTTGAAAGAGTATTAACTCCTCAAAATGAAGAGATGGTTGTTACAAGCCTCGAAGATTTTTATTTAGAAGAGGTCAAAAAACAGGAAGTTTCTCCTGCGATAAAAATCGATCCTGAGAAAGAGCTGTCTTATTT
>JAJZYP010000093.1 GCA_021798015.1 bacterium | reverse complement strand
GGCTTATCACCTTCCTAACCCCCTGTCCCTATCCGCCGCCTTGATAGCCTTTTCTATCTCCGTCCTAGTCTTGTCCGGAAAGAGTTTTTCTTTATGAAACATTATCCAGTTAGCTTCCCTTTTATCGTCCCTTATCTGCTTGACGGCGGCGTCAAGGCCGTCTTTGCGATAGGTAGAGGAATAACGAGAAAACATGTACTCGGTCGAAATATATTCGCCCACCTGTTCCTCGAAATAAAATCTCATACTAACTTTATCAATATTATATTTAGGCTTTAAATGTTCATCAATGAATACGTCTCTTAATTTGTCGTCCATTTCGACGAGCCTCTTCATAAATAATTTGCTGTTAAAGTTAACATCCGCTTTAAAAGACTCGTCTATAATTTTTTTAAACCCGTATTCTTTCGATATTGCGTATAAATCGTAATAATCCCTTATTTTTTCCCTGCTTCTCAACGCGTCCGCTTTCATCGCTATCAAGGTATTAATATCAGAGATATTTATATTTCCGAATAATTTGCTTTTGTTTTCTTCCAACGGGCGGCTAAACTTAGGATATGAACAGAATGTCGTTTTCACGCTATTTATATAGAAATCCATCTGCTCTTCTTCATCTAATGAATTCGAAACTTCGTATCCCTTTGCGATAAATTTGTCTGTCAATTTATTAACGCTTTGTTTGTCAAGCGTAAAGGAAGACGAAAAAGAAAAAAAATCTATATCTTCGGAAAATCTGTGTTTCAGGTAGTAAGAAAGAGCGGATCCTCCGGCAAAGACAAAATCGTTAATTTCCTTATATTCGGAAAAGTCTTTAAGAAGTTTTTCCGTTTCTGGAAGCCACATATTTTATGTCCCTTTTCTAATTTTATAAATTGCGGGCAGAATAATATCCAAGAGCTTAACGAGCCCGAGACTTCTATCTAAATTATTTTTCATATATTTCTCTTGTTCGTGTTTGGATAGGGCGTTAAAAACGGACGGAACGCCTTCGCCTTTTAATAAGGGTTTCACCTTATTTTTATAGATATCCATAAAATAGTCCGGATCCATAAGATTAAAAAGAGCGAATATCTCTTCTACCGTACCGTATTTCAAAATCAGTTCAATAAGAATTTCCCCCGGCAAAACAGCTCTGTTTTTGTCGTAACTCCAAAAGTGAGCCCTGTTTATCGTTTTTGGTAAGTCGATAAGCCTGTATAAATTTGTTTCCATATTTTTATTTCAATTTCTAATATATTGTTTTAATTAATATTATAACAGCAATATTTTCAGAAATACAACTTTTAATTAAACCGATAAGCCGCTTATCACCGCTATGACAAAAAAGATATAACACTGATAAGCGGCTTATCGGTTTTTGCATAAAACAGAAAATATTTGGGATTATATTTTATTTTATAGAATAAAAGCTTCTGTCTTTTCGTAAATAAAGGTGTCGTAAATAAAGATGTCAGATTTATTTCACTCCGACAGACTTAAAAGCTTTGCTTTTAAAATCGTCTGCCTTCGTATCTTACTCTATCGGCAATTTTGGGAAACAGGCATATTATAAAATATTTTTCTCTTTTATGATATAATATTAAAATCTTATTAAATTAAGCTTAATTTAGAACGCTAATATACGAATGATCGATATCGTAAAATCTAAAAACGGTATCCGCATTAGGATGACCGAGGAACGCTGGTTTCATATAACCGAAAACCACGACGACCTTGCAGGCTATTATGACGATGTTTTGAGTTGTATAGAAAACCCCGATATTATAATAAAAGGCTATAGCGGCGCATTAATTGCTTTAAAAAAAATTTCGGGCAATAAGTTTTTAGCTGTCGTATATAAAGAGACGGACGAAAACGACGGATTTATTATTACCGCTTATTTCACAAATAAGTTAAAATTAGAAAAAGAGGAAACGGTATGGAAAAAATAACTATCAATTCTCAAATAATCGGCGACATTTCTAAAATAGTCCCGCATCTTTTAAACTTTCCCAAAAAAAGAATGTGGATTGACTATGACGATGAAGCCGATGTGCTTTACATAAGTTTTAAAAAGCCGCAGCAGGCAACGGACTCCGAAATGCTTGACGACGGGATTTTGCTGCGCTATAAAGGGACAGATATCGTGGGTTTAACGATATTAAACGCTTCGAGAAGATAAATAAGAATCCTGCTTGTTTTAAAATATTAAATTAAAGGTGTCAGATCTATTTTTTCTCTTATTATTTTTTATTTTATATAACCGCCGCAATATAATTTTTTAAAAAAAATAAAGGGGACAGATTTATTCACTTCGGCGGGCATAAAACGTTGCTTTTATAAGCGTCCACCTACGTATCTTCACTCCAGACTGCATTTGAAATAGTTGGTTGGGGGTGTCAATAAAATAGCGAATCCTAAAAAATTTCTGTAAAATTTATCCTTGAAATCGTAGCGTATTAGATATATAATATATACATAAACTAAGTTAGACGAAAAGATGAACCTGCCGGAAAAAATAGTAAACTGGAGCAACGATAAAAATGAATGGTTGAAATCGGAAAGACATATATCTTTTGAAGAAATAATCGTTGCAATAGTAGAACACGATAAGTTAATAGACATTATACAAAATAACGGAAAATATAGTGACCAGAAAGTTTTAGTCGTTGAAATGGAGAATTATATATATTTATGTCCTTTTATTGAAAACGATAACGAAATATTTTTAAAAACTATTTATCCAAGCAGAAAGCTCACTAAAATATATTTAAATGAAGAGGATTTGAAAAATGGAAAAGATTAAATATAATGATACCGAAGCTGAACTTGATTTATTAAGTGAACTGGAAAAAGGCAATTTTAAATCCGTGTCCGGCGTAAAAAAAGAAAAAGATAGGATTAAAAAAATTATGAAGGGTAATTTTTATTCCGAAAAGAAAATAATTAGTATAAGGCTTTTAAATAGAGACGTAGAAAAGATAAAAGCTCTCGCCCTTAAAGAAGGAATCCCTTATCAGGTCTTGATAAGGTCTGTTATTCACAAATATGTTGAAAATAATATAAATTAAAGGTGTCAGATTTATTTATTCCAATCCGAAATCTTAAAGAGCTATCCTTCGCTCAAACCTGAAGATATTAAGGCCGCCATAGCTTATACCGCCGAATTATCCCGGGAAAGAATATTATCCATACCGGCATAACGAGCATGAAATTTAAAATAGACGAAAATCTGCCGGTGGAAATTTCGGAAATGCTGAACAATGCCGTCCACGATTCAAAAACCGTAAACGACCAAAAACTTCAAGGCTCGAAAGATTCTGTCATTATCGAAATATGCAAAAGCGAACGGCGCGTTTTAATTACCAAAACCCTCGCCTTATATCCCCACGCCCTAAAGACGGGGGCTTTACGGCGGGGGTTTTGGTAAAAAGTTGCTATGAGACAATATTGTGCCAAAATGGCTATTTTTGTGCGGTAGGATGTATAATATCAAACAGTCTTTCGTTAAACTTATTCATATAGTCCACTTTTTCGGAAAGAGCAGTGATTTTAGTATCTACTTTCTTGTCAAGGGAGTCTATCTTATCGTCAAGATGGGCTATGTCGGATTTAAGTTCTGATTTTATTAAATCTACTTTATCGTCAAGATGGGCAATATCTGATTTAAGTTCAGATTCTAAATGCGCCATATCAGATTTAAGTATAGATACATTGGTTTTAATTTCATTTATGTCAGGAACAATAATCTCCCGAATGAATTTTATAACCGCATTTTCTTTAATATTTTCAGTTGACATCTTAAACTCCTTACGAATGAATTATTTAGTATTATTATACCAGAAGTTTTAAAAAAGAAAAATAAAAAAGAATTTTCCGAAAGGGATACTTTAAGCGATGAGGCTTTAAATAATTGTAATATATCTTGTTGAAATTCACTCATCTGCCGTAAAATATAATCAAAATGTTTATCTAAATAATTGAGAATGGGTTCCTATATCGACAAGTCTTAACTCGTTTTCTAAAATCTGGTAAATTAAAAGAAGGTCGTTTTTTATATGGCATTCACGGCAACGATTAAAATCGCCGGTTAGTTTATGGTCTTTAAATTTGGGTTCTAAGGGTTTTTGATTCGATAATTGCATAACAACGGAATAAAATGCCTCTTTATCCTCTTTTATTAAAGATAATTTCTGATAATTCTTTTTGAATTTTTTAGTTCTCGATATCGTTAGGAATTTTCTAAATCCTTCATAAGTTCCTCAACGCTGTTAAAATAATCGACCTCTCCTCTTTCCGCTTCCTTAATAGCTTTCATAGTTTCTTTATTAGGTATTTCAAGTTCAAAAGGAAGTTTCTTATCCATCGTTACTTTGGCAAGGAATATATTAATCCCGTCGCTCAAGGTAAGATTGTATTTCTTAAAGAAATTCTTTGCGAAATCCCTGTTTCTTTTATTTAATTTTATGCTCGTGGCTATTCTTTTTTCGTTTGGTTTTATGGCTAACGTTTTCATATTTCATACCTCTTTAAATAGTAATATTTTGTATTCAAATTTTATCAATATAATTATAACACGAAGGTATTACTAAATCAAATATTTTTTAAAGGTTTTATTAATACTCTATTTTGTTTAAATCCCTGTGATTCTGAGAAAAAGCAGAATTAAAAGGTGTCAGATTTATTCACTTCGGCGGGCATAAAAGCGTTGCTTTTATAAGCGTCTGCCTACGTATCTTCACTCCCGACTGCGTTTAACGCGGTCGGGAGTTTTTGTTTTTACTTTTTACCCCATAATTTCCGATTATGCAAATCGCATTACTAGTAATTTTTTAATATTGATTTTATTTTCGTGACATAATAGTAATAATTTATTTAATTATAATAAAAACTGTTTTATTTAAAAGAATAAAAGAAATTAAGTATGTTTTATTTTTTGTTTTAAATGGATATTTAAATTGATCCGCACACATTATTAAGAGCTAAGGAAAGAGGAACTAATGAAGCTGAAATTAAAGACGTTATTAATAACGGTTTTATAATTGATTCAACAGAGGCTATACCCCATATACATATATAAAATCGGTAATATCAGGTCTTATTTCCGGAGCTGACTGCATTATGGACATAGATAACATAAAACAGGACAAAGCATTAAAAGTGTTTATTGCAAACGAAATTCCCCATCCCTTGGTGGGTATTTTGGTTGTAAAATTTACTTTACATATTTCATAATAAGATGTAAAATAAAAACATCATGAATAAAAACATCGATATATTTAATTTATTTTTTTCCTTGCAACAAGAACAGCTTAAAGTATTACCCGAATACAAGCGCTATCTGTATAAAAACATAAATTTTGCTTTAACTCAAAGAGCAATCGGGATTATCGGTTCAAGAGGAACCGGCAAAACTACTTTAATGCTTCAAGTCATAAACGACAATTACAAAGGTACGGATAAAGCCATATATATAAGCGTAGATAACCCTTATTTCGAAGCCAATCCGCTATATGAATTTGCCGAACATTTTTTTAAATACGGAGGCAAACTTTTATGTATAGACGAAGTGCATAAATACAGAAACTGGTCGAATCAAATTAAAGCTATATACGACGGTCTTCCCGACCTTAAACTAATTTTTTCCGGTTCATCTATTCTTCAAATTGCCAAACAAAAAGGGGATTTAAGCAGAAGAGCCCTAATTTACGGCTTAGGCGGACTTTCTTTCCGGGAATACTTAAATCTTGCCTATAAATTTTCTTTTGAAATTTATACAATAGACGAAATATTAAACAACCGTATATCTATTGCATTTGAAATAACACAAGCGGTAGCAGGCAAAGATTTAAAAATTCTTCCTTTGTTTAGTGAATATTTAGAATATGGATATTATCCTTTTATTCTGGAAGGCAAGGATTTTTACAGACAGAAACTTACAGGAATCCTTAATCATATACTTGAAGTAGATATGCCTTTTGCTTCTTCTATATCGCCGAGGCAGATATCGAAATTAAAAAAATTGCTTTATCTTATCGCAAAAAGCGTACCTTTCGTGCCGGATATTACGGAACTTGCAAGAAGCACCGATATTTCCCGTCCCACAATTTACGATTATCTTGAAAAACTTAAAGACGCCAAGGTTCTTCTTTTGCTTCAGAAAACAGGGCGCGGCTATGAAACCCTTTCTAAACCCGATAAATTATATCTTGAGAATACTAATATTATGGGCGCTCTTTCGTTATCTCCGGAAATAGGCGCTATTAGGGAAACTTTCTTTGCAAACCAGATTATAAATGCATACTCACTCAACAAAAGCAATATTGAATTTCCACTTTACGAATTAATAGCAATCCCTAAAAACGGAGATTTTATAATTAACGGAAAATGGACTTTTGAAATAGGCGGCAGAAATAAAAAAGAAAAACAGATATCCGAAGTTAAAGATAGTTACGTTCTAATGGACGGCATAGAAACCGGTCACGGTAAAAAAATACCCCTCTGGCTTTTTGGTTTTTTATATTAAAATTAATATAAATTAATATTTTAATTTGATATATAAGTTATCAAAAATACTAATGTTGTCAATATGGTTTTATAACCTTAATCCTGCATTAGAAATTTCTAATCCTCTGACATCTCCTGTAAAGAGGTAATTTTTACTTTATTTTATCTTATTCTTAAAATTTTAGTAATGTTTATGTTTTTTTCATGATTTTTATAAATG
>JAJZYP010000092.1 GCA_021798015.1 bacterium | reverse complement strand
GAAAAAGAAACGGAAGCCGTTTTAATTGCTGAAAATGTCAGGTCATTCATTATGAAAAAACTCCCTGAACTATTTGAGTAATAGCCGTTGTATTAAAAATCATATCGTATTTAATTTATATTAATTATAATCTGTAAAAATATGTTATAATTTATACATAAATTACGAGGTAAGGAGATTATAAATAAATGAGCGTTTCTATGACCCTTCCAGAGCTAAACATACAGGAAGAAGATACCTATATTTTACAATAACTTTAGGGTGATTTTTAAGTTATTAACGGTGATTTAAGGAAATATATTTCATATATTTTTGGATATTTTCTACGCGGAATTTTTATTTGCTTTCTTTTACTTATTTCTTTCGATATTTCACATGCAAATGGTCATGTAAGCAGTTTAGCGTCCGCAAAAAATAACGGCGCCTGCGTCAATGCCAAAAAAGAATTAGAAACAATGAAAATTTCCTTTACAAAAAAGGAATTTTTAATCGGAGTCAAAGAAAGCAATCTCCCCGTAGTTAAGCTTTTCTTATGTGCAGGAATGGATCCGAACGCGAGCGATGCAAAAACAGGCAACACCGCTTTGATATATGCTTCTTTAAACGGAAGCGTTCGGATGGTCAGGCTGCTGCTTTCATATAATGCAAATATAAATGCAAAATCGAACAACGGGTTTACCGCTATGGCGGCAGCCGTATTTTCCGGTCATGCAAAGGTAATGAATCTCTTAAAAAAAGCAGGAGCAAAAACAAATTCGTCTCAGAAATGAACGAAATGGGAGACAAGAAAAATAACAATTCATTATCCCCGAATAAAAATTTAATCAAAAGTGAAACAGTTTTGAAAGGGGCATATTGCGATAATATCTCTTTATATTACTTCGATTATTTCCGAAACATTTTTTCTTTCGGTTTTAGAATGTCTTTCTACAGGCTTTCCTATCGGGATAAGCGCAACGAGATTGTGGGGCTTTTTATGCCGATAATGTCTTCCAATTCCTGCTTTGCGATTAACGGGCCAGTCATCCAGCATGCGCCTAAACCCTCATTATGACAGAGAAGCAATATATGGGTAATAAAACTTGAAACACTTTGAAGCCCCGGGTTTACGATAAATTTTCTGACAAAGTTTCTGTCTTTGTCCGTTTTTTCAAGAATATTATCGATACTTCCGATGTACGGTTTTTCAACAATTGCCAGTACGATAGGTGCCTCATTAAAGAATACATAAACACCGGGAGTGTCTTTTCCCGTAACAGTTCTATATACCTCGTCAACCTCTTTCCTCATCCTGCCCAGAACATCTTTATTTTTAATTATATAAGTAAACCAGTTTTGCGAATTGCCTCCGCTTGGGGCATTCGACGAAATTTCGATAATTTTTATAATTTGGCTTATATCTATATCTTCCTTTTGAAACCTTCTAATGCTTTTTCTTGTTTTAATCGCAAGGGTCAGATCCATAATATAATAACATCCTCCATGATAGGTAAAATAATCAAGATTTCAAAATATTCGGGCCGCGGCACTTAAGTCGCAACCCGAATATTATCGCCGGAATCTCAGCTTTATTTCTTCTTTGTCGACGGTTTTTTTATTTCTTTCTTTGTCGGCTTGTTTGCCATTTTATATCACCTCCCGTTGGTTATTATAATTATTATATATACCAAATATTAATATTAGGCAAATAAAATCGTCTATCGCATCATTAATTATTTTATATCGTCAACTTTTAATTTATCTCGTATATAATATTTTTATATTAATTTAATTATTTTATATTTAAATATTTAATTAACCTTGTTATAATTTAGGGCATATCGAATTTGTCTGAGTCGCCGTAAAACGGCAGATTGTTGTCAAGTCTGATAGCCCAAACCCAAACTTGGGTAGCAACTTAGTCTTAAAAGACTGTATGAAACGAGATGAAGTTTATTTGGGTGCTTATTATAACTTAACTTAGGAGAAAAAAAATGAATGTTATCGGAAGAGGTGTTCAAAATTAACGTTATCGTGCTTTGATGGTAAAGATTATTTTGAGATTAAAAACAACAAGAAGGCTACCCTTCCTTTGCAATTAAAGCGGCCAAAAATAACACGAGGTTTATCTATGAAGCAACAGGCCCTTATTCTTTGGTTTTGGATTTGGAATGCGTTAACAACGAAATACTAGTTTATAAGGTTAATCCAAGGGATTCGAAGCATTTTTCTCAAGCAATCAAACACAGAAATAAAACAGATGTTCTTGATGCTAAAATGCTCTGGGATATGCAAAAAATAGCCAAAGAAGATGATTATAAGATATTAAAATTAAATAAGATAACCAAAGAGCTTGAAGAATTTCTTTCTTATTACGACTTCTTGCAAAAGCAGATTGTGGCATTGAAAAACAGGCTTGAGAGCCAAATGCTTAGGGGCAATAAATGGATTATAAAAGAACTTCAAAAAGAGCTAAAAGCCGTAGAAAAAAAGCAAGACAAGGTTGTAGAAAGGATGAAGGGAATCGTCAATAAAGATAAAGAACTTAATGAGCGTTTTAAATGCGTTAAATCCGTAAGCGGCATAGGAGACAGAAGTTCCCTTCTTCTATTGACCATGTTTTTTCTTAAATATCCTAATGTTAATAAAAAAGAGCTGACAGCATTGGCAGGACTTGATCACAATAGAAACTACATCAGGAACTTCTGTTAAGAAGAAATCAAAGATATCCAAAAGAGGTTCTATGCTTTTGCGGAAGATGCTTTTTATGCCTGTGCTGGTAATGACATATAGGGATACTCCTTTTAAGATTATTTATAACAGGATGATTGAAAGAGGGAAAGAAAAGAAGGTAGCCGTTATAGCTATTATGAAGAAAATTCTTATAATAACACATACGTTATTTACTAAAAATCAGGTTTTTGATAAATCAAAATATCTGGCTGCCATAGGAATAAAAAATTTAATGTAAGGCATAAAAAATTACTTGACTTTAATATAGCAACTTGACTAATGGGTGCAGTTTACATCAAGCATGCAAAGTGTATTTTACGGCACCTTAGAATTCGGAAGAGGATTCTTTCAGACGCACTGTGATAAGCGATTATTTAACGATTGAATGGGACGGAATAGGCGACTGGAAAAAGTAAATAAAAATATGCTATAATTAATTATTATATATATATTTTATTTATATGCTTTTTAAAAATCACTGATTTTTTTAATAAAAAATATTGAAGATATTAAATAAAAAAACAGATAGGTCTTGTTCGCCTTCGGAAGTATCGGAAAAGGAGGGGTTAATAAATTTTACTTTTTTAAATGATTTTATTAGTCCTGCGCCTGGAACGCTTAATGATATTATTAAAATTAACCGGCTCTATAAATATCTTTTCGGCGAGTTTATTTTAAATAGCGAAGCCGTCAAAAAAGCCAAACCCTTAATTAATAATCCCCTCATTAAAGAATCGCTCGAAAGAGCCGCCACATTCTACTATGCATTTAAATATATATTTTACGATGATAAATATTACGGCGGTACTCCTAATAAAGAACTTGAAAAATTAGTCGAGAGCAAAATTATCAATCTTAAAACACCTGGAACGGTTAAATTAAAGGAATTTAAGGAGAATAGAATAGTATGGACGAAAGTACTGCACAAGATTCCATTGAAAGAGTTAAAAAATTCGTAAACTTTTTATCTAAAAATACGGATGAAAATATCGAAATTATCGTAGTAGGCGGTACGGCTATGTCTTTTTACGGAGATTACAGGACTACGACGGATATCGATGCGGAAATATTAAATTGTCCGGAGGATTTATATAAAGCTTCGCTGGAAAATTTAAAAGAAAATAAAATTCAATTCAATATAGATGAAGATTTTGATAGCTGGGGTATGGTGCCGATGCCTTCAGGTTATAGAGAGCGGGCAAACCTTATTTATAAAGAAGATAATATCACCGTAAAGACGCTGGAACCCGTGGATTTTATTATTTCTAAATTAAGAAGAGGCGCCGATATAGATATTAACGATGCCGAAAAGATTGCGTCCCGTAATAATATTACCGAAAAAGCAATAAGAGAAAGAGCGTCGGAAATTGAATTTATAAAAACCGAAGAAACTTTCTGGTTTAAACAGAGACTCGAAATGTTTATTAACGAAAAAATAAAGCTCAAACAAGACCTATCCCGGGAGCAAAAAGCCGCCCTTACGCCGGAAACCCAATCCCCTAAACCCGATGCCTTCTCGCAGGTCGTCAATAAAGAACAGGCTAAAAGGAAGTTTGGACGGTAATACTACAAAAACCCCTACACCGAAACTAATACCTTTTAAATACGCTTAAAATAAGCATATTTTTTGTATACATTCTAACGATTTATCAAGCATGCAAAGTGTATTTTACGGCACCTTAGAATTCGGAAGAGAATTCTTTCAGACACACTGTGATAAGCGATTATTTAACGATTAAATGGGACGGAATAGGCGACTGGAGAAAGTAAATCCCAAGCAGTCAAAACCTTCGGCTTAGACAGGGGTAAGTAAATAGATATAGAAAATAAAAGTATGCTATAATTAATTATTATGGAAAAGATAAATTATAAAGACAAAGACGAAATTCTTCAAATATTAAAACAGCATAAAGAAGAACTTTATAAAAAATACGGAGTAAAAGAGATAGGACTTTTCGGTTCTTTCGCAAGAGGCGAGGAGGCGGCTAAGAGCGATATCGATATCTTAGTTGAATATAAAGAGAACATAAAGAGAACTTTATTCGATGAAGCTAAACTTATAGGCGAACTTGAAGAAATACTGAAAAAAGAAGATATAGATCTTGCCGTTAAAAAGAATTTAAATAAATACTATAAAGATAATATTCTAAAAGAGGTTTTATATGCCTGAAAAAACGGTAATGAAAAATTTAGGAAAAACTGCGAAATCCTCTCCTTTTTAAAGGAGAGATATATTTTTATCCGTGTTTTAAAAAACAAAGTTTTTTAACGGATAAAAATGGCAGACTATATGTATTGATTTTAATTATTTATTGCTTGTTCATTATTGAATATATGTTATACTGTATGTATAATGAAAAATAATTTAAAGCATGCAAGAACCTGCGTATATAACTGTAATTATCATATTGTTTTTTCTACCAAATACCGTAAAAAGTCTTAACGCAGGAAATAGCACATTATATAAAAGACTTAATATTACAGATAGCGGAAGAAAAGGGATTTAAAGCAGAAACGGTAGAAGTAGGCGAAAAAGACCATATTCATTTATTTGTATCCGCTCATCCGAAAATATCGCCTTCATATATCGTTAAAATGATAAAAGGGATTACCGCAAGAAAGTTATTTATTGATTTTCCGGATATTAAAACAAAACTCCGGAAAGGGCATTTATGGAATCCAAGTTATTATATTGAGACAACCCTTTCGGTACCTGCGGAAACTATTAAAAAATATATAGAAAACCAAAGCAAATGACTAAGCAATATACTTACAGATTCAGGCTCGAACCAAACAAAGAACAGACGGCTTATCTTAACAAACAGTTCGGATATAACAGGTTCGTCTATAATTTCTTTCTGGAAAGAGCTATTAATCTATATAAAATTCATAATATTAAGTTTAATTATTATGAATCTAAAAAAATAATCCCCTTGCTAAAAAAGGGCTTCCCTTTCCTAAAGCTCGCCAACTCCCAATCTTTACAGACAAGCCTAAAGAACCTCGATGCCGCCTTTCGTAATTTCTTATCAAGCAGGGCTAAGTTTCCCAACTTCAAAAAAAAGCTCAGTTCTAACTCGGTGTCCATACCGCAATACTTTTCTATTAACGGCAATTTCTTACATATACCTAAATTAGAAAAGGGTATTAAAGTTAAATTTCACAGAAAAGTTTATGAAACCGTCAAATCTATATCGATTACACAACTTACGTCAGGCAAATATTACGTCAATATGCTCGTAGAAAAAGAGTTTACGCCCCTGCTTAAAATAAACAAAGTATCCGGCATAGACGTAGGACTAAAGGATTTTGCCGTTATTACGGCGGGAACGGATGCAGATAACTATAATTCCTTAAAAATATCTAATCCTAAATATCTTGTTAAGTCCCAAAAACAGCTTATTAAACTTTCAAGGCAGTTATCTAAGAAACGGCATAAAAGAACAAAGACGGATAAAACATCCCCGTCAAGCAACTATATTAAGTTTAAGAATAAGTTATCCAAACTGCACGAACATATATTTAATCAGAGAAAAGATTTTTTGCATAAAGTATCCTTAAGGACGGTAAACGATAGCCAAGTTATCGTCCTCGAAGACCTAAATATCAAGGGAATGGTTAAAAACAGGAGTTTGTCTCCGTCTATATCGGACGCAAGCTGGGGTATGTTTAACGATATGCTTAAATACAAAGCCGACTGGAACGGCAGGCAGGTATATAAAGTCGATCGCTTCTATCCTTCGAGCAAGACCTGCTCTAACTGCGGGAGTGTCTTGCAAGACTTAAAGCTCTCGGCTCGGGAGTGGACTTGCCCGGACTGCGGCATAACTCACGACAGGGACGTAAACGCAAGTATCAACCTATTCCTCGAGGGATTAAAGGTAGGCGGGGAATCCGCCGAACTCACGCCTGCGGAGTATGCTCCGGCGGGTATCCATAACACCGGATATAGCCGTCATACATTGAAACAGGAAGCCTCTTGATTTATCGAGAGGTAGTTCACAA
>JAJZYP010000091.1 GCA_021798015.1 bacterium | reverse complement strand
TGTCTTTAATAGCCGACACCGGCTATTAAAATTTTAACAGATTTTTATATTTAGGGAAGTAAGATTTTAAAATTACTGTCTTGATTTATTGGTTCATTATACTTCGTTTCCCGCCTACGCGGGAATCCCGATTTACTTAGCATTGGAATATATAAATATTTTTCTAAATCGGGATTTGGGTATAAAGTATATCTAAAATCGGAAAAGGAAAATCTTAACCGGTCGAAAATCGTAACGCTAACCAAAGAGCAGAACGTAATTCTTAAATTATTAGATTGTAGTGTATAAAAAGAGGGAGGGAGGGGTCAGGTGAATTATGCAACTTGCCGTTTATAATGAAATAACAGGCATGGGATAAAAAAGTTTATATTTATAAATTATAAAATTTATATAAATTATTTTAATTCACTAATCAAATTTTAGAATTCCATTGAAAATATGTGAATCAAAAGCATCATTGAAGAAATTAAAAGAATAATAGCCGCCACTTTAATCAGGATTATATATATCAAAAATAAGGAAAAAATTCCGAGGAATCCGCCAATCAAAAAAAGACCAAAGATTAAATACTCAAAATATTTAGTTTTCATATTACTAAAAAGTTTGTTGTATGCACCTTTCTTTGCCTTTTCAAATGCTCTTAGGCTAATCAAAAATGGGAATATTTTATGTAAAAACCCAATAATAATCATACCCGCAAAGCAAAAAAGGGCGGTAAATCCAAAAGAATAATATATGCCATAGTGAAGATTTACCACCCCTTCAGGTATAATTATTAACGATAAACCGATAACAGTCGCTAAAACTAAAAATATAATCCCGCTATATAAATAAAATGTAGTAATATCAAGCTTCTTTTTAAGTCTTTTTAACATAAGGTTTAAAAATATAAAACAATATAGCAAAATCCCCAGTCCTAAAAGGACTTCACCGATACCATTCAAATAAATATACCCTGCTCCCCCGGTAAAAAATGATGAGATTAATATGATAATTATGCCTGAGTTAATAATTATTAAATCTGTTTTCCAAAAATAATTAGCGGGCGTTTTTGTCATATAGAACATCGGAAGAAGCCTGTATGAAATAGCTATAAAAAGCATGACGACAAAACCCGCAAACATCACATAAATATGATCCTTTAAAATATCAAAAAGATTAAAACCTATATTAAAGTAAAACGACAATGCTAAATATAACCCGATAGATAAACCTATAAAAAGATAAAAGTAAGCAAAAGCAATTCCTAATGCCGAATAGTCCCATTTCTTTATTTTTTTTAAGCTCACAATGATATTAATGTTATAAACTAAAAGGCTGATAAATAAAAATAGCCCGCCCAGCGCTATTAAAACAGGGATAAAATAATGCATTCCTATAACAAAAAGCAAAAAGGATATGACATAGGAATAATATACCGGAAAAAAAAGCTTTTCATAGGCTATTTTTATGCCAAGCGCCACGGGAAGAAGCATGTAAGACGCACCCATAATTACCATCATCAAAAAGCCAAGGGTAAATATATGAGTGAGAGAAATTATTTTTGTGTTCATAAAAAAATAGACACTAAAGCTATTTGCGTCAAACAGCATCACAAAGAAAAAGATGGGTAAAAATATCAGGGCTGTTTTAATATGTCTTAGTGCTATATTTATAGAACTATCGGTTGCGTTCATATTATTATAATTAATTATATATTTATTAATAAATTTAATAAATTAGAAAATCAGTACTTTTACTTTTTTAACCTTTTTAAAGTGTCCGGTTTTATCATTGACGGATTCCACGCCGGCTCCCAGACAAAATTTACGCTTACATCATTAATGCCGGCAATGCTTTTAAGCGCTTCTTCTATCTCGTATTTTATCACACTGCTTATGGGGCACCCCTTAGCCGTTAAAGTCATATCTAACCTTACATTTCCATTATCATCTATATCCACCTTATAAATCAATCCTAAATCAACTATATTAACTTCAAGTTCGGGATCAACTATATCTTTTAATTTTTCTAAAATATCGTTTTCCTTAACCGTAACCATGATAAACCTCCGATTTAATAAGACTTATAAATTAAGGCTTATATATTTCTTACCTTAATATAAATCGCAAAATATCTTCTCTTCTAAATCTAAGTTTATCAAATATGTAACTCAATTAAATTGATTTAAATCACAAAAATAATAATTAAGTTATAATGAATAATTGAAAATTTTAACAATTTATGCTTTCGATTTTTGAAGAAGCAAAATTACCTCCTCATCGGTAGTCTGGCTAAAATTCTCATAAAACTCACCTACCGCGTAAAACTCTTCCGGAGCATCCAGAACGATAATATCATCCACCATCTTTTTAAATTCACTTAAAGTATTGACCGGAATAACCGGAACAGCAATGATTATCTTTTTGGGTTTTTCTTCTTTTAAAGCTTCTATTACAACCCTAATAGAGGCGCCTGTTGCAATACCGTCATCCACAACTATTGCTATTTTGCCGTGAACATCTATTCTTTCCCTGCCTTTTCTATAAATTTTTTCCCTTTTCCTAATTTCTTCAAGTTTAATCTCTTTAACCCTATCAATATAATCTTTAGAAATATTAATTTGTGATATTAAGGGCTTATTTAAATAAACCTTTGGATTTTTGCCGTCCACTATTGCTCCTATCGCCAGTTCTTCCTGATCGGGAGCGCCTATTTTTCTTACCAAAGCGACATCTAACGGGGCGTTTAACGCCTTTGCGATCTCATAAGCAACCGGAATACCGCCTCGCAATAAACCTATGACAACGGTTTTTTCTATTTTATTATGTTTATACTTTAACAACTTTTCCCCTAAAAGCTTTCCTGCTTCCCGCCTATTTTTAAATATCATAAGTTTGCCCTCATAATCTTTTTCCCGCCTCCCACGCTTATCAAGAAACTTAAATTAAGTTTATTCTTCATTCCCTATACCCGCTTTGATATATATACACTTCCAGTTTTTGGGCATGGATTTTACGGCGATTTTTTGATAAATACTTAAGCCATGCTCTTAAACATAACTTCCTACTTATGAGTATATCACTATTTTTAAATCAAATTTATTCTTGAAAATTTTTCACCGAAGATATTCAAATTGCGAAGGCCATTGGCTTTAGCCGTGGGGACTATGACATTTTAAAGTAAGACAGATTATTTTGCGTTTTAAACTTTCGCAACCTTCACAAAAATCAAGAAATGATTTAAAAAAAATTGACTAAAAAAACATAAATAGTATATAATTATCACTCAGAATAATTATATTTCGTTAAACCCGTTTCCGCTTTAGTTATTATTATGTGGGCTGTTAGCTCAATTGGTAGAGCACCTGACTCTTAATCAGTAGGTTCTGGGTTCGAGACCCGGACAGCCCACCAACAAAAACAAGGGTATGGTATCCTACCCATGTTTTAAAATAAGGGCATGTAAAGACCTTGCCTGCTATATAAGGATGAGCCCCTTATAAGTCTATATTCGGCCCAGAAGAAAAAGGATTAAAACTATCACAAGAATTGCACCGATAATTGCACTGGGACCGTATCCTAACCCTTTACTGTGCGACCAGGCAGGCAGCACAGTAAAAAGCAAGATAATCAAAACTATAAGCAGCACAATATACATTAAATATAACCCGCTTTTAATATTATTTTATTTTCGGATATTGGTATTTATTCATTCTTTTCGGGGCAAGCTTTACATACTCGCAATAACCTATAAAAGCGGCATGTCTAAGATTATCGCTTCCTGTAATATGCCCTACCAAGAGCAGTCTTAAACTTATGCAGGCATTGGCTCCGAGACTCGGCGCCTGACTTTCTATGGAATTAACTATATTTTTAATGTAAATATGGCTGTTTGTAAAATAATCGCCGTAATCGTTAACGATTCTATAACCAGGGATTTTAGATAACATGGATATCCTAATTTCTGGCTGTGCCGATGCCTTCGGCAAATAAGCAAATGCCGACAGGCAGATAAAAATAAAAACAAATGAAACTATTTTAAAGTCTTTCATGATTTCACTCCTACGTTTTTGATTTTTAAAAAATTAATCTTTTCACTTCTTATGAGTAACCGGCGATTGGACTCCATACCCATGTTTTGCCGCAAGGTAACCCGTTGTGCCAGCAAGACCTCCTACTAGTAAAAGACCGCAGGCGCTCAGAAAATTCATGACTACCAATATTATGAGTCCTATTATAGCTATCTTAATACCTTTCATTTTTATTCACCTCCTCACTTTTCTATTGTATTTCATAAAATAGCAACCCTGTATTTTTCTAAATATGCTTTTGCGGTATTAGCTCTTCTCCAACCCAGAGCCATATTGTATTCTTCGGAACATTTCCTGTCGCAGTTGCCTTGTATCTGCACCACCACGTCCAGATTATGTTTTAAATAGGCGGCATTTCTATGCAAAAGCCACATCTCTGGCAGTCAGAATAGAAGAATTAAAGCCAAAAAATGCAACTTCATTTTTTTTTACACATAATTAAACTTCTTTTAAATATTTAAAATAATTTATCATCTTGCTTATAAGCATACCACAGAATAAACAGATGTCAAGTTGCTATATCAAAGTCAAGTAAATTTTTATGCTTCTGCTAAAATTTTTATCCCTATAGTAGCCAGATATTTTGATTTATCAAAAACCTGATTTTTAGTAAATAATGTATGGGTTATTATAAGAATTTTCTTCATAATAGCTTTATTACTTTTTATAATTTGGCTTATATACAAAAAAAAGAAAAAAATTTAAATTTTATGCTATTTCCAAGGAAGAAAATGCTATAGAAGGAAAATTTAAGGCACTAATTGTACCAATATCGTATACTGATTGTAACATAAAGTTTTCTCCTGATATTACTGGTTACATAGATAAGTTAAGATATTCACAATTTTCATTTTTACAATCTGATAATAAATATAGTCCCCAAAACGAACAAGAGCTTAAAAAATTTAAAGAAAAATATTGGAAATAAAAGAGATTCATTTAGAACCTCAAGATAAAAAAAGTAAATGCCAATTAAATGTAACGATAAATATTCGAGATATTTTTAGTTCTAATGACCTTATTACTAAAATAGACGAAATATTAGAAAAAGATATAAATAGTTGGAATTGGCGTGTTCCTCTAACAATAATTTTGTATAATTTAAAAAATTATAAAAATAACCAAAAAGGAAGATTGGAACATATTAGGTTGATTGGGACAGAGGGAGAGAAAGGTTCGTTTGATCAACTGATATATTTAGTAATTTTATTACAGATCTTTTTTAAAGATTTCAATCTGGATATAAAAATTCATAGCGTATCAAGTTTTGAAAATTTTGATAAATTAACTGAAGTTTTTGATGAAATAAAAGAAGATATAGAAAAGAAATACCGTTATGAAGATAATGAAATAGCCATAGATGTTACCAGAGGGCAAAAAATAGTTAGTATTGTAGGAACTTTTTTACATTAAAATCAAGAACACCTATTCTATACATGAGTCAGGGACCAAACAATTGTATAAAAGAAATTAATGCTCTTATTAACATAGAGCCCCCTGAATAAAATGTAATATCAGTTATTCGGCGTTATAAAAGAACATAAAAAAACAATATTGTTTTTTTATGTTCTTTATGTTTATTTACATATTTTAGAATTAAATGTCAAACGGTAGGAACTACTTATTTACTGCGGTTTTGAATGGTCGGGGCGAGAGGATTTGAACCTCCGACACCCTGCTCCCAAAGCAGGTGCGCTACCGGGCTGCGCCACGCCCCGAAAAAGAAACGAAATTGTGCACTGAATATATATAAAAACGAAATAAGTTTAACAAATATAAATTAAATTAGCAATATATTTTCTTTGCCAAAAATTGCCGATAGAAAATCTTATTATGGATTCCTGCCGCATCTTTGTCTGCATGTTTGTCAACACATGTCGCCCCCGCAGGCAAAGATGCGGGTTGGGACAGGAAAGATTATATCCCTACCGAAGCGTGGAGCACCTTAAGTGTGAATAGATAAATCCTATCTAAATAAGTGTATATAAAATGTATATGCCAACTTATATATATTACTATATTACTATTATCTGATAACCTTCGCTAATTAGTTTTCCAACATTGGGATGTCCGTCGTATTCCGATAAAAACTCAATATTTTTTGATTTAAGGCTGTCTTTAACCTCCTTTTTGGTTGAACAAAAATCGCATGCTTTATAAACAATACCCATCGATTTTATATCTTTAAAAAGTTTATTTAAAAAATCGAACTCCGATGTTTCGTTGGATATTATATCCAGCCATTTGGTTCCGTTACCGTCAAATATAAGCATTATTTCATTGCCGGCTTCTTTTATTTCTTTTGAATATATTAAAGCATGCCTAATCTTGGCAACTGATTCCTTAACTTCTATTCCTTCCAATACAATAATTGCAACCTTGCTCATTTATATACCTCCCTATTAATATTAATAAATACCGCATCAATAATGATATAGTAATATAATGATATAGTAATATAATGATATAGTAATATAATGATATAGTAATATAATGATATAGCCGTTTCAAAAAACTCTGCCTTTAGGGAGATATTTTATAACTTTGGCAAAAAATTGTCAATAATAGTACAATCCCCAAAATTGCCGATAGAAACTGTTAAAATGGCTTTAAGGTTATATTAACACTGGTTTCCAGCCTTCGCGG
>JAJZYP010000015.1 GCA_021798015.1 bacterium | reverse complement strand
ACCGTGAGGCCGAACCGTGGATAGCGTAAGCTCGTTAAGCGTTAATGTTCCGGTTTTATCGCTGCATAAAATCTCCATTGCGGCAGAATCTTGAACAGCGCTCAACCTGGTGGTAAGGACGCCTTCTTTTGACAGCGCTAAAGAGCCGACGGCATTCGATAGAGTAAATGTCGGCGGAAGAGCAACCGGAACGGAGGCAATAAGTAATATTAGCGCAAAAGGCAGCATATCTTTCATCGGTATTCCGGTTATAGCCGCATACGTAATTATAACTACCACAAGCACGCCATCCATGACAAGAAGATATTTAATTATGGACATAATTAACATTTCTGCCTGAGACGGCACTTTGGCTAATTTTACAAGTTCGGTTGTTTTCCCGAAATAACTTTTGGCGCCCGTTGCCGTAACCGTGCCACTCACTTCTCCTCTCATGATTATAGAACCGGAATATATGGTATCCTTTACACTCTTTTCTACGGGTAAGGATTCCCCCGTTAAAGCAGATTGGTCAACATCGACATGACCCTCTTCTATTTCCATATCGGCAGGGGCAAAATCTCCCATCCGCAGACGGACATAATCTCCCGGCACCAGCTCCCTTGCGGGCATCATAACCCAACTGCCGTCTCTTAAAACCCTTGCCATAACCTGCAGCTTCTTTTTTAAAAGCTCTACAGCGCCATGAGCTTTTTGCTCATGAAAAAAGCCCAGGACTGCGTTAAATGTGAGTAAAAATGCAATAATCACGGCATTAAGAGTTTTTCCGAAAGCCCATTCCAACAAAAGTGCGGCCTCAAGCATCCATGCAATAGGCCCCCAAAATTTTTTTAAAAAAAGCAAAAAGGGATTGAGATGCTCTTCGGTGATCTCATTTGGGCCGTACTGTTCCAAAAGCCTTTTTGCTTCTTCATTGCTTAAGCCTTTAGAGGAATTCTGATTTGCTGACATAAATTAAATCTCCTTTAAAAATAAGTTTTATTAATAAATACTCTGCGGCGAATGATAAATATTATCAAATATAATATTGCCGCCTTTTTGACTTTAATCATAATTTTTAAATTATTGCAATACTTTTTTAAAAAAATGTTTTATTATTGATAAACAATAATTATGTATAAATATTAAAAATTTAAAAGATATGCCGATCTAATTTAGTTATATTAATTACTAAGTAGTATTTTTTATACCTGATTGACATTGTATATGTAACATGTTATTATCATAAATAAAATATCACAAATGAAAAACTACATACATTAAGGTTAATTATTATAGAGATTATGGAAAATAACAAAAAAGAGGCTTTTTGTCCTGCGCAGGAAGCCTTTAAAATACTCGCTAATAAATGGTCTTTGATTATTATCAAAGAGCTTTCTAATGAAAAACTCAGATTTAATCAAATTAAGAAAAAAATAGAAGGGATTTCTGCAAGAGAATTGTCTAAAAGGCTTGAAGTTTTAGAAGAAATAGGGGCTATTAATAGAAAAATTACGAAGGTTAAGCCCGTAATGATTGAATACAGCCTTACAGAAGCTGGAGAGGAATTAACCCATGCAATAGAAATAATTCACAACTGGACAATTAAAAATAAGAAAAATATAAAGATAAACGATTTAGGAGATGTTCCATCTAAAATAATAATATAATTATTTATTAATCTAAACCTTAAGAAATTTTGTGTTTCTATAATTTAACGCCTCAAGAATGGAATCTTCGTCTAACGTATCCCTTCTTTCGATATCTGCGATAGTTCTCGCAACTTTTAAGGTTCTGTGATAAGCTCTCGACGATATGTTTAATTTTTGACAAACCTCGTTATAAAAACTTAATGTTGAATCAGATATATTAATATACTTTCTGATGCCGGAACTGTTTAACGAAGAATTAAACATAATGCTTGCTCCCGCCCGCCTTTCGCTTTGAAATTTTTCTGTTTGCTTAATTCTTTCTTTAACTTCTTTTGAGCTTTCACCTGTTTTATTATCCATAAGTTTTTTCAGATTAACGGAATAAACATCGATAAATATATCAAATCTATCAAGTATAGGACCTGATAATTTATTGTAAAACTTATAAATTTCGGCGCTTGAACACCTGCATTCATGATTTTCATCACCGTAATAACCGCAGGGACATGGGTTCATTGCGGCAATAAGCATAAAATCGCATGGAAAAAGGATTGAAAAGCGGCTTCTCGATAAATTAACCACCTTATCTTCCATTGGCTGCCTCAAACTGTCCAATGTTTTTTTACTTAACTCGGAAAACTCGTCTATAAATAAAACTCCGTTATGCGCAAGACTAATATCTCCCGGCACAGGGTTAGCCCCTCCTCCTCCAATTAATCCTGCCGTTGTAATTGTATGATGAACGGAAATAAAGGGTCTCCGTGAAATAAGATTATATTCTTCTTCATTTTCTTTAAACTTTTTGTTTGAAAAACTGTAAATATTCGATGTTTCGATGGATTCCTCCAGCGATATATCCGGCAATATTCCCATTGCGCTTTTAGCTATCATCGTCTTCCCGCTGCCGGGAGGTCCGACCATAAGAATATTATGATGGCCCGAAACCGCTACCTCAAGCGCCCTTTTGGCAAGCTCGTGTCCTTTTATATCCAAAAAATCAGGGCAATCATTATTTTTATTATCCTTTAATTCCTTTTGTTTTATATAAAAATTAAAGTCCATAAAATTTGATAAATTGTTTTCTTTTGAGTTTGTCAGAATTAATTCCTCTTTTTCGCCGCTTATAAATTTACACACACCCTTTAATGTATCAAAAGATTTAAAATTAACGCCCAAAAATTCCGCGGTTTCCTTATTTTCATTTGGTATTATAATAGCTTTATTCAACTTTTTAGCTAATATCCCCAGCGCTATCAAGCCGTTTACCTTATTCAGTTTTCCATTTAAGGATAGCTCTCCGGCAATAATATAATCATCAAGATTAATTTCACATTTAAGCAGCCTTGCCGAAATTAAAATACCGATTGCAAGCGGCAAATCAAATGTGGAGCCTGCTTTCCTTATATCGGCGGGGGCTAAATTTATAGTTATTTTTTTAATGGGATAATCAAAACCGGAGTTTTTAATTGCCGCCTTGACGCGGTCTTTTGCCTCTTTGGTAGAGGTGTCCGGAAGCCCCACAATCATAACACCCGGAATACCGGTAGTTATAAATACCTCAACATCCACGGAGATAGCATTGATACCCATAAATGTAGCGCTTTTAAGACGGGTAATCATAAAATAATACCTGATATAATAGATATAATAAATAATAGTTGTTATTACTGTTTTATATGTGATAAATAAATATTATATCAACTTATCATGAAGGTATTATGAAGGAAATGTTAAAAAGAGGTTAAACTTTTATTACGATTTGATGAAATTAAATGTAAGAATAAATGTAAGAATTAGAATTATTTAGCCCACTTTTAATTTTCTTTTAGAGAATGTGATTTTTAAATTATTATTTTTATTATTTTTAAAAAAGTAAGCAAAAAGGGCTTTTTCTGCCACACCTCCTCCCGTTATTCTCCACACCGGGTTTTCTATAACAAGGGCTGATATAGCAATCTTTTTATCCCTGCTCTCGCCAAATCCGGCAAACCATTGATATAACCCCTCGGGATTATTACCTGAAATGGTCCCTGTTTTACCTCCCGTAATAACACCGGGAAGCATATATTGATTATAAACATTGTAAAAATCCGGATGACCTATGCCGTTTGTAATAGTTTTAATCATCATTTGTTTTAAAATAGATGCGGTTTTGACCGTTATAGGATCGTTCAACACTTTAGTTCCTCTATGGGTATATAAAATATGCCCATCAGGACCGATAATTTTTTCAATAATATAAGGTTCCATCAGCTTGCCGCCATTTATTACGGCGGCGGAAATTAAAGCGGCCTGAAGCGGGGTAATTTTCACATTTTCAAAACCGGCGCCGGTAAGTTCCAATTGATAAAATTGATTTGGGACATCCGCTCTGCTTTCTTGAAGATTTAAAATAAAGGGTATGTTTTTATTGAAATAAAATTTATTAAAATACTTCGCCAGTAGTTTTCTTCCGACATAAAATCCTGCAACCTTGCCAAATGCCACATCGCAAGATTTTGCAAATGCCAGACTAAAAGATATCCTGTTTAATCCCGTGCTTATATTTTGTTTCCAGTCGGCTTCATTAGTTCCGTAAAGTCCTCCGTTATAGCAAATATTAAACCCGGGGTAAAAGCCCTTTGATTCTATGGCAGCCGATGCCGTTATTATCTTGGCTAATGAGCCGGGTGGATAAGCCTTAAGACCAGAAATTTCATTTATCCTTTCTTTATTATATGAATAAGATGCTAAACCTAAAACTGCGCCGGTGTCAGGGTTTATAGCCGCCATAACCCCATAAGGAACGGTATATTCCTTAAAAACCTTTTCAGCTTCTTTTTGAATTACCGGTTTTATCGTGTAAACAACGGTATAGCCGTCTATTTTTTGAATATAGTGTCCGTTCAGAATTGTATTAAAGACAGGAGGATTATGTTTAAAATATGTTTTTAAAGATTTAATAGAAAATCCGGCGTTTGAAAAAATGTTAAAATCCCCTATATGTGATTTTATCCTTACGCTTTTATCTTTAATAAAATTAATAGGCCTTATTCCTGTTCCCTGAATCTGTTTATCGCTGGTTATAAAATATGCTTTGCTAAGGTAAAAAATTCTAACCGAACCATAAACCAATAAAATAACCAAAATTAAAAACCCGATTAATTTTATTGAAGATGCAAAATTATTTTTTTTCCTTTTTTGTCTGTTAAGTATTTTTTGATATGACTTCCAATCCTTTATTCTTTCCATTCATAAAATCCCCATGCATAAAAATCTATTAATCAAAAATCATTTAATAAGTTAAACAAGTTAATAGGTTGCCTTATATTATTACCGGAATTTTAGCTTTAATTATTGTTGCTTTTTCCGCCGACAACAATCGATGGAATTCTCAGTGTAGGCTGGGCATCGGATACCGGAACACCCTGCCCATCCTTACCGCATGTCCCAATGCCAAATCCTAAATCATTCCCCACCATATCGATATTTTTTAAAACATCAGGCCCGTTTCCCATAAGAGTCGCACCGCTAACCGCATTGTCTATAACCCCGTTTTTTATAATATACCCCTCCATAACATCAAACACAAAATCACCTGTAACCGTATTTACCTGCCCTCCGCCCATTTTTTTAACAAAAAGTCCTTTATCAACGCTTTTTATGATATCCTCAGGTTTGGAATCACCGGAGGCTATCATAGTATTGGACATTCTGACTATCGGATGGTGTTCGTAGGATTGCCTTCTGCCGTTTCCCGTAAGTTCATATCCATATTTAAGATTAGACAATCTATCGGCCATATATTTTTTTAACACTCCATCCTTCACAAGCACATTTTTATTTGAGTATGTTCCCTCATCGTCAAATCTATAAAAACCCCGTTTGCCGGCTAAAGAAGAGTCGTCTATAACCGTTACCAACTTTGAAGCCACCTGTTCCCCAATTTTGCCGGAATAAACGCTTAAACCGTTTCCTGCAATATCAGCCTCCAACCCATGACCTATAGCCTCATGTATCATTGTCCCCCCAGCCTCGCTTGATAATATCACAGGCATAGTTCCTGATGGCGCAAAGGGGGCATCGAGCTGGGTTAGAGCTCGCTTTAAAGCCTTTTTGGCAATATCTTCCGGGGCAATATTATCAAAAAATTCAAAACCTATAAAACCTCCTGCTACTTCGTATCCAACCTCCACCTTTTTGCCGTTTGATACGACAACATGCGCTAAAAATGCCAAATTTTCTCTATTGTCTTTTACAAAATCCCCCAGCGAATTCACAATTACAACATCCTGCTTGTAATCGGAATAGGTGATATTTATCTGAACAACTCTTTTATCAAAACTCCATGCAAATTTTACGACAGGCTCTACCTTTTTTAGTTTTTCTTCAATTGGAGTCTTTACCACATCTTTTAAAATTTGAAAGTTGATTTTTGGTTTCTTCTCGTTAAAATTTAAAGCGGCAACCCCAAAGGCATCATTTCGATTATTATATGCCGCCTCTTTTAGACTTTTTGCAATTTGTATCAGATTTTTTTCATCCAGATTATTTGTGTAAGCGTAATATGTTTTTTTATTTGAAATAAGCCTGAGACCAACCCCCAGAGTTATTCCGCTAATTGCCTTTTCGAGTCTTTTCCCCTCGTTCGATAACAAAGTGGAGACTTTAGATTCTATGAATATATCTACAAAATCATCTTCATTACTCGATGCGTTTGCAAAAATTTTACTAAAATTCAAATTTGTAATATCCATTTTGCCCTCAATGACTACGCTTATTATTTTTTATTTATAACTCCATAAATTTTAACATAAGATTGTTTATTTATAAAGATTTTTATATAATTTATACATTGCCGATTAAAACTAAAATTAAAACCTTAATTTTCGATGAATGATACCACGCTATTTATAAATCTAAAAAACTTAGAAAATAATATCAATCAAATAAAATCCCTTAAATTAGCTAAAAATAAAACTATAATCGCTATTTTAAAATCCGACGCTTATGGGCATGGAATCATCCCTGTAGCCGACACACTCATAAATAACGGCGTGAACTTTTTTGGAATCGTTAAAATGAGTGAGGCAATCTCCCTTCGCAAAAATCATCCGGATGCAAAACTCTTAATGCTCCTTGGCGTCTCCGAAAACGATATAAAAGACGCCGTAAAGATGAATCTAAGCATCACTGCTTTTAGTTTAGATTATCTTAAATTTCTTTTAAGCAAAGCAAGGGAACTTAAATCATCCATAAACCTGCATATAAAATATGATTCGGGAATGAATAGATTAGGATTAAACGATGCCGAAATAAAAAAGGCAATAGAAATTATAAAAGAAAACAAAAATTGGCTAAATATAGAGGGGATTTTCAGTCATTTATCATCTGCCGGAAATGATCTTGAATACACGAATTTTCAACTTAAAAATTACAAAAAAATATTATCAGATTTTAAAAAAAAGGGTATTATACCTCAATTTACCCATATAAGCGCAAGTTCTTCGCTCACTAATAGTGAAATAGGACAAGATTTTTCTAACGCAATAAGGCCTGGAATATCTCTTTACGGCATAAATCCAAACCTGTATAATTATCCGGAATTAAATCTTAAACCCTTAATGACTTTAAAATCATCAATTATGCAAATCAAAAAAATAAAAAAGGGAGCATTTATATCTTACAACAATACTTTTAAGGCGCCTTATGATATGACCGCAGCTGTTATTAATGCCGGTTATGATAACGGCATACCGAGATTATTATCAAATAACGGTAGATTTTTAATCAGGGATAACTTTGCAAATATTGTCGGAATAGTAACTATGAATATGACAATTGTTGACATTACAAAGATAGAAGCGGTAAATATGCATGACGAGGTAATAGTTACAGGGAAAAGCCTTACAAAACAGATTGATTTGAAAGAAATTGCTCTAAAAGCCCAAACTATTCCCTATGAAATATGCCTTAACTTAGGAAAATCAAACCAAAAAACCTATATTTTTTAAAAACATAAAAAAAGCCCACTGGTAAGTGGGCTTAATAATTGAAAATCCCGGCGCAAAAAATACCTGCCGAAATTTCTAATTTACAATTTACTTAAACCGCATTGACCTCTTTTACGCCTGGCACGCGTTCCTTCAGTAGGCGTTCAATGCCACCCTTCAGTGTCATTATAGAACCCATGCAACCTGCACAAGCGCCTTTAAGTCTAACATTAACGGTTCCGTCTTCTAAAATGTTCACCAATTCCACATCACCTCCGTCAAATTGCAAAGACGGTCTAATTTCATCTAAAACCTTTGATACTTGAACTTTATCTAAAGCCATTATAAATCCTCCTTTTATCTTTTTATATATCCACGCTTAGTGAGTAATTTTTTATTTTAACCGATAACTTATATACATAACATCCATATAGTTAAATGTTACCATTAAATGTATGATATGTCAAGGATTTCAAACTCTTTAACCCCGTTGGGGACATTTATAGTTACTTCATCTCCTACGCATCTGCCTATTAAAGCCCTGGCAATAGGAGAACTTATCGAAATTTTACATTCTTTTATATTTGATTCGGCATCTCCTACTATTTGATACGCCACCTCATAATCATTGTTCAAATCCAATAATTTTACCAATGCGCCAAACACGACCTTTTCTTCGCAAATCTTAGAGACATCTACTACCTGAGCTCTTGCTATCTTATCCTCCAGCTCCATAATCTTGCCCTCCAGAAAGCTCTGTCTTTCTTTTGCGGCATGGTACTCCGCATTCTCTGATAAATCCCCGTGAGCCCTTGCCTCTTCGATTGCCTTAATATTGGCAGGTCTCTCGACAGTCTTTAACCTTTTTAATTCTTTGACTATATTATGATAGCCCTCCTTTGTGATTGGAAAAGATTTTCCTGACATCGTAAATAAAATTCACCTCCTTTATATTTTTATATCTCTTTATAATAATCCTGTAATGCGTTAACCGATATATCCTGTTCCTTTAACGCCTTTATTGCCATACATGCGGCAGTAGCGCCCCTGATTGTCGTATAATAAGGCAAAGAAAATTCAACGGCGCTTCTTCTTATTATATACGAATCCTCTAATGATTTCATCCCCCTCGGCGTATTAAAAATCATTGAAATTTCCTTGTTTTTAAGGGCATCTATTATGTGCGGCCTACCCTCTTTTACCTTATTTATCTTTTGATTTTTAATGTTTAATCTGTTTAAATACTCCGATGTTCCTTTTGTGGCAAGTATATGGAAACCCATATCTATTAAAGGTTTGCAAATGCCGCTTAAATATTTTTTATCCTCGTCTTTAACGCTTATTAAAACCGCGCCGGATAGTGGAAGATTTTGACCGGCGGCTATTTGAGATTTGGCATAAGCCATCCCAAAATTTCTGTCTATTCCCATTACTTCGCCTGTCGAACGCATTTCCGGTCCAAGCATAGGATCGACATTAGAAAATTTTGAAAATGGAAAAACGGCCTCCTTTACACAATAATAATCGATATTAAACGACCTCCCAAGTTTGAAAGAATCAAGCCTTTCCCCTAGAAGAATCTTTGTCGCAAGTTTAGCGACTGGGATACCTGTCGCCTTACTGACAAACGGAACGGTTCTAGATGCCCTTGGATTAACTTCTATGACATATATATCGTTATTTTTAACGGCATATTGAATATTGATGAGGCCCATAACCTTAAACTCAAAACAAATTGTTACGGTTATTTCTTTTATCCTTTCGATAATATCCTTGTCTAAAGAAAATGCAGGCAATGAACATGCGCTGTCCCCGGAATGAACGCCCGCTTCTTCTATATGCTCCATTATTCCCGCAATATAAACAGACTTAGAGTCGCTTAATGCGTCTACATCAACCTCAATGGCATCCTCTAAAAATTTATCTATAAGTATAGGAAAAGAAATATCCTGCTTAAATATTTTTTTGATATATTGTCGTAAATTATTTTCATTATAGATAATTTCCATTGCCCTTCCGCCCAGAACATAAGAAGGTCTCAATAAAACGGGAAACCCGATCTGGGTAGAATTCTTATAAACCTCTTCATCGTTAAATGCCATTGAACTATTCGGCTGCAGCAGATTTAATTTTTCAATCACCCTTTTGAACTTTTCCCTATCCTCGGCGGTGTCAATATCTTTAAAAGATGTTCCCAGTATTTTAATGCCGCTTGAATCAAATTCTTTTGCCAGCTTAAGCGGCGTTTGACCGCCAAATTGTAATATAACGGGGGGATTAGCCTCAATGGTTTCGACGCCCATAACATCTTCGGAGGTTAAGGGTTCAAAATATAATCTGGATGAAGTATCGTAATCGGTTGAAACAGTTTCAGGATTACAGTTAACCATTATGGAAGAATAGCCGCTTTCTTTTAAAGCTAAGGCGCAGTGAACACAGCAATAGTCAAATTCTATTCCCTGACCGATTCTATTTGGACCGCTGCCCAAAATAACCACTTTTTTATCTTCTAACGGTTTAACTTCGTTAAATTTATCGTAAGATGAATACATATAAGGCGTGGAGGCCTCAAATTCGGCGGCGCAGGTATCGACCTTCTTATAAACCCTTAATATATTATTCTTTTTGCAAATATCGGATATAAGCTTCTCCGCTTCTTTAATTAACGAGATTGTCTTTTCGTCTTTTTTTGAATAATCTTCGGGGGACAGGCGTTTTCCGTCTTCACATCTTGCGGTTAGCTTTGCAATAACCCAATTAGAGAAACCAAATTCTTTAGCTTCCTTTAAGAGGGGAATATTTCTTTCCAAATCCTGAATAGAAAAAAGTTTCTTTTCAAGTTCTATAATGAGGATAATTTGATTTAAAAACCACTTATCTATTTTGGACAATTCATAAATCTCGTCAATAGTAAGATTTATCCTTATGGCATCGGCTATTAAAAACAATCTTCTATAATCGTTATTTTTTATTAAAGACCTTATTTCTTCTTTAATCATAAGGGTGTCTTGTCTGTTTTCGATATTGCCGTAAGATAAATCTAATCCATAAAGAGATTCAATCCCGTAATTCCCATTTTCTAATGACCTTGCGGCCTTTTGAATCGAATCTATAAATGTTCTGCCTATTGCCATAACTTCGCCGACCGATTTCATATGGGTTGTCAGAGTATTATCGGTTTGAGGAAATTTTTCGAATGTAAAACGGGGCATTTTTGTAACGACATAATCTATCGACGGTTCAAAGCATGCAAGCGTCTTTTTTGTAATATCGTTCGTAATTTCATCTAAGGTATAACCGACTGCCAACTTTGCGGCAATCTTGGCTATTGCAAATCCTGTTGCTTTTGACGCTAAGCTTGAGCTTCTCGAAACCCTCGGATTCATCTCGATAACATATACCTTATCGGAATCAGGATCTAAAGCAAATTGAATGTTAGAGCCTCCCGTTTCGATTCCTATCTCGTTCATTATCTTAATGGAATAGTCGCGAAGTTTCTGTAAATCTTTGTCATTTAAGGTTTGAACGGGAGCAACGGTAATAGAGTCTCCTGTATGAATTCCCATTGGATCAAAATTTTCGATAGAGCATATTATTATGGTATTTCTATTTTTGTCCGTCATAACCTCAAGTTCGACCTCTTTAAATCCGATAACAGACTTCTCGATTAATATCTCGTTTATCGGACTTGCGTTTATCCCGTTTGAAGCAAACTCTGCAAATTCGTAGATATTATAGGCAATACCTCCCCCTGTTCCCCCTAATGTAAAAGAGGGCCTTATTATCACGGGAAAACCAATTTTTTTCTGAACTTCGTAAGCCTCATCCATGTTAGCGGCAAAACCGCCCTGCAAAACCGGAACACCTATCTTTTCCATGCTTTTTTTAAAATATTCTCTATCCTCGGCTTTTTTAATTGCGTCAACATTCGCCCCCAAAATTTTCAATCCGTATTTCTGTAAAACCCCATCCTCATAAAGTTCTAATGTCAGGTTAAGGGCTGTCTGCCCGCCAAGCGTCGGCAATATGCTATCGGGTCTTTCCTTTTCTATAATTTTTGTAATAAATCCCTTTGTTAACGGTTCGATGTAGGTTTTGCTCGCATAACCGGGATCAGTCATGATGGTAGCAGGATTAGAATTTACAAGTATGACCTCATAGCCTTCCTCGGCTAAAGCCTTCGCCCCCTGGGTGCCGGAATAATCAAATTCTGCCGCCTGCCCTATTACAATGGGTCCTGAGCCTATTATTAAAATTTTTTTAATATCGGTTCTTTTAGGCATAATTTTACATAATTTTATTAACGGATTAAATTTTTGGTTAAGATATTTAAAATATTAAAGAATTACTTTCCTGAAAATATCCTATTAAATTCGCATTTGTCATATCCAAAATAGCCTCCGCATACTCTTTAGGGGTTATTTTTCGATTGATTTCAAAATCATATTTGGCTTTATATGCGGGAAAATATTGGCTCATAAGGCTTACAGGAACATTTACGCTAAGTTCGTCTGCAATAAACCTGAAGGAATCTTTATATCCGCTTATTCCTGCAGGTAAAACAAGGTGCCTTATCATAAGGCCGGAAATAGCAACCCCTTCGGCATCCATAACAAGTTCCTTTACCTGATTATACATGTTCTTTAAAGCTAATCTATTAATTTCAACATAATCTTTTATCCCCGAATATTTTAAAGCCTCTTTATTATTTGAATATTTGATATCGGGAAGATATATATCGATAATTTTATTTAATAAATTAAGTAATTTTTCGGATTCATACCCCGAGCTATTATAAACAATCGGTATGGAAAGCCCCTGTTGTTTTGCTAAAAATATGGATTCCGCAACAAACGGCATAAAATGTGAAGATGAAACTAAATTAATATTGTGCGCCCCTTTTTCTTGAAGTTTTAGCATACCTGCCGCAAGTTCCGCAGTATCATATGAATTTCCGGCACAATACCTGCTAATCGGATAATTTTGGCAAAATTTACACTTAAGCGGACATCCGCTAAAAAATACCGTTCCTGAACCTGTTTTCCCTGATATAGGCGGCTCCTCGCCGAAATGAAGGTTTATGCTTGCGATTCTTAATTTACCTTCTGCGCCGCACAAGCCTTTTTCGTCATGTAATCTTTTAGCTTTACATCTTCTCGGGCAAAGCTCGCACTCTTCCATTAACTCATAAAGTTCATCGATTTTTGCCAAAAACTCTTTATTTGAAAGAGCTAAATATAATGGCGTATGTTTTATTTTCATTCGTTAAGTATTTATTAAAATAAACTAAACCTTAAAAATCCTTTTTTTATTATTTAAACATAGCTCTTTAAATTCGGAAAAAAGATACCTCGAATCTCTTGGTCCCGGCGAGCTTTCAGGATGATATTGAACCGAAAACGCCTTTAATTCGATATTTTTTATACCTTCTACGGTATTATCATTAAGGCTTATATGGGTTAATTCCGTATTTTTTGATATATAACCGCCCGTTTTTGACAAATCGACGCAAAAACCATGATTTTGGGAGGTTATTTCTATCTTTGAGGTTTTAAGATTTTTAACAGGATGGTTTATTCCGTGATGCCCAAATTTAAGCTTGTATGTATTAAAACCCAACGACAAAGCTAATAATTGGTGTCCTAAACATATTCCAAAAATTGGTTTTTCGCCTAATAGGCTTTTTATGATTTCGATTTCATTTTCCATAGTCTTAGGGTCTCCGGGTCCGTTAGATAAAAGAATTCCGTCGGGTTCGGTTTTAAGTATCTCCTGCTTGGAACACTTATGAGGAACAACCGTTACATTAGCGTTTAAATTGTTAAGGGATCTTATCGTATTATACTTAACACCGTAATCGATAATAGTTACATTAAACTCGTGGGGCTCAACCCTTTTCTCATAAACTTTAGTCGTGGAAACATTTTTGACAAGGTTTAAGCCCTCCATTTTGGGTAAACCTGTTAATTTACTTCTAATGTATGTAATTCCGGATTCCTTTGGAGCAATATATGCATTAATCGAACCCTCATTCCTTAAATCTATTGTTAAATACCTTGTGTCAATCCCCGAAATTACCGGAAAACCGTAAGCATTAACAAACTCGGATAAGCTTTTTGACGCGCTAAAATGTGAAAACATCTCTACATAGTTTTTTGTAACAAGCCCCGATATCCATACCCTTTCCGATTCAAAATCGGTCTCGTTTATCCCGTAATTGCCAATCATCGGATAAGTCATAAGAACAATCTGCCCGTTATAAGAAGGGTCGGTGATTAATTCTTGATAGCCGTTCATAGCGGTATTAAAAACTATTTCGCCGCCAGATTCTATCGCTCTTCCCTCGTAATACCCCTCATAATATTTCCCGTTGCCCAGCAAAAGCAGTGCTTTTTCTTTGCTTAGATTATTCATATTTATTTAAAATTTGGAATAATTAGTTTGCATTAATTAAATTGGCATTAACAATAACATATAAGGGAAGTCCGACAAAATCCATATTTATAAAAGGAGAATTTTTACTTAAAGATTTAATTTTATCCTTTGTAAATGTCCACTTTTTATTAATATCCACAATCGTAATATCCCCGGCAAATCCATTTTTTATAGCCCCCCTATTGCCTAAATTTAGAATTTTTGCCGGATTTAAAGACATAAGTCTTGCTACATCCGTTAGCGTCAGCTTTTTTTCATTATATAACTTTAATGTCAAAGGAAGCGACGTTTGAAGCCCTATAATTCCAAACGGGGCATCGTTTAATGTCGTATCCTTTTCGTCTTCCGTATGAGGGGCGTGATCTGAGGCTATAACATCTATTGTTCCGTCTAAGAGCGCCTCTTTAACAGCAATGACATCTTCTTTTGTTCTCAGCGGAGGATTCATTTTTGCATTGGTATTATAGTTTAAAAGCGAATCTTCGGAAAGGGTAAAATAGTGAGGGCATGTTTCGCATGTAAGACTAACCCCTTCCTTTTTTGCCTGTCTTATTATATTAACCGAACCTTTAGTGGAAACATGGGCTATGTGAAGCCGCGCATCATAATATTTAGCAAGCGCCACATCTCTTGCCACGGCTATTTCTTCGGCAATAGCCGGAATTCCGACAACCCCGAGCCTTTGTGAGACAACCCCTTCGTTCATTACACCTTTGCCTCGCAATTTGATATCCTCGCTATGAGATATAACGGGTAAGTCGAATGTTTTGGCGTACAAAAGCGCTCTTGCCATAAGTGAACTATCATCCACTGGATTTCCGTCATCACTTATTGCAACTGCTCCCGATTCTTTTAATTCGCCGATATTAGATAAAGATGAACCGTTTAAATCTTTTGATATGGCGCCGACGGTAAAAAGATTAATCAGATTAATGGATTTTGCCCTATTTAATAAAAAACTATTTACGGATTTAGAGTCATTTGGAGGATTGGTATTTGGCATACAGCAAATAGATGTGAAGCCGCCTGCTATTGCCGCCTCCATTCCAGACTTAATATTTTCTTTATATTCAAAACCGGGCTCCCTTAAATGAACATGCATGTCTATTAGCCCGGGTAAAACAACTAAACCATTTACATCCAATGTTTCGACATCTTCTATAGTTTTTTTACAGGAAAAGTCTTTCATCACACCATTTTCTATATAGATATCTCTTTTAATCTCTGTTTTAGTAATAGGATCAACGACTATTCCGTTTTTTATAATAATCTTTTGCATATTTTTAATTTTTTTGGACGCCAAGTAAAATATAAAGACAGGCCATTCTCACCGCCACACCGTTTTCAACCTGCTTTAAAATATGGGTTTTATTTTCATTGATTATACTGCCGGCTATTTCGACATCACGGTTTACGGGACCGGGATGAAGCACCATAACATCTTTCGAAGCTAAAGATAGCAAATTTTGGGTTAATTTAAAGAAATTCCTGTATTCTTCTATAGACGGTATAAAATAATAGCTTGCCCTTTCCTTTTGAATCCTGAGCATTATTATAACATCGGCATTTTTAACCGCTTCTTCCATACTACTTGCAATTTTTACATTTTGTGAATATTGAAATTGCGGTAACAGTGAATATGGACCGTATAAATAAATCTCGGCTCCAAGTTTAGATAATCCATAAATATCAGACCTTGCAACCCTTGAATGATAAATGTCTCCGATAATTGCCACTTTAAGAGAAGCAATATCTTTTTTTTCTTCCATTATAGTCATAATATCCAAAAGGCATTGCGTTGGATGTTCATTTATCCCGTCACCTGCATTTATAGTTGACGCTTTTGTTATTTTCGATATAAAATAAGGCGCCCCCGATTCATGATGCCTTATAACAAAAGCATCAGGTTTCATAGATTCTAAATTTAATATAGTGTCCTTTAAACTTTCTCCTTTGGTAACCGAACTTTGTGGAATACTAATGTTTAACGAATCTGCGCTTAACCTTTTTTGAGCAATTTCAAAAGATGACCTCGTTCTTGTGGAAGGTTCATAAAAAAGATTTACGACGGTTTTCCCCCTTAAAGTCGGAACCTTCTTTATATCCTTTAATGATATTTTTTTAAATTCCTTTGCGGTTTCTATAAAGTAATAGATATCGGATTTAGTAAGGTCGTTAATCGAAATGAGGTCTTTTTTACCTTCGCCCATTGAAAAATAAAATATTACTTTTTAATAATTTTATCGACACGTTTTTCTTTGCTTAAAATATCGACATGAATCATCCCATCTTTGCCTGCCTTAATTTTTTTTCCGATAAAGTTCGGACATATCGGCAGCTCCCTTCCGCCTTTATCAATAAAAACGGCAAGTCTAATACTCTTAGGTCTTCCGAAATCAAAAATCTCATCTATTGCCGCCCTGACCGTTCTTCCGCTGCTTATAACATCGTCAACCAGAATTACATCTTTATTCTCTATATTAAACGGCAATTCAGTTGATTTGATAGGTTTTTTTATAGAAAACGGGTCATCTCTATAAAGCGTCATATCGATATAACCTATTTCACAATCTATTTTAAAGCGGCTTTTAATACTTTGTCTTATTAAGTCGGCTAAGGGAACCCCTCCTTCCTTTATGCCTATTATAATAGTGTTATTAAAACCTGAAGTTGAACCCTGTTGCTTTGAGCTCCGTCGAACTTGCGTTTCAATTGCTTTTAAAACAGAGTCTATAAAATCATTTAGAATATTATTTGTTGCCAAATTGTCAAAAAGTAAGATTTTGTCCAATTTTTTAAAATCACCCGAACTAACCATTTGTCATTTTACCTTCTCCATATCTAAAAGAGCAATCAGGAATCATCTTAAAAAACCTTTTATAATAAATATCGAAATGATTTTTGGGATTCCATGAAAAATAAATCATAAATGCCTGCCCTATTATATCCTTATACGGCACAAAACCCCAATACCTTGAATCTAAGCTGTTATCCCTATTATCTCCCATAACAAAAAGATCATTTTTAGGAACGGTTATCGGCCCATAGTTATCCCTTGGGGAATCGTAAGCGGGCAAAATCTTTTTTGATGTCCATCTGGCATATTTACAATAATAAAGATGATTATTTATATAAACTCTGTTATTAATAATCTGAATTTTATCTCCAGGTGTTCCAACCACCCTTTTTATAAAATCTATACCCGGATGTAAATTGTATTTTTTTGCATAAGGAAATTTAAAAACTATGACCTGCCCTGTCTGAGGATGAGATACGGGGATAACGGCCTTTGTGAAGGGAATGCGGACGCCGTATATAAACTTGTTGACCAATATATGGTCTCCCGGTATAAGATCCGGCTCCATCGAACCTGAGGGTATTTTAAATGCTTGCACCACAAATGCTCTAAAGAAAAGGGCGATAATTATCGCTATAACAATTGCCTTAAAATAGTCCCATAAAGTATGTTTACTCATAAACAATAAAGATAATAAATAAGTTTATTTAATTTAATAAAATAATAAGACAGGTTGGTTCATGGTTTTTAATTATATCAATTTTTTTGTTTGAAGTCTATAAAATTAAACCAAATCCTTAAAAACGCATTTATATATTTATATATATATGTTATAATTCCAAGTAATACAACCATAAAAACCTATAACAAATAATATAGCTTTAAAATTTAAAAACTCCAAAATTAATTTTATTAATACATTAATATATAATATAAATATAAACCACAAAATGGAAAGCAGGAACTCCGCAACAAGTCCGATAAAAACATCATCAAATAAAGCTAAAATTAATGAACACAGACTTTTCAAATGGTTTATACTTGTGATATCCGTTACCGCCTCCTTTATGGCAATATTAGATATAAATATTGTCATAGTTGCGCTCCCGAAGATGATGTCCCATTTTGGAGTAAATGTTATAACAATCGATTGGGTTATAATCGCCTATACGATAACATACTCCGTCATCATACTTATTACAAGTTATTTAAGCAGGAAATACGGGTTAAAAATACCTTTTATAATCTCAATCATCTTTTTTGTAATAGGTTCAGCCTTTTGCGGGTTTGCTCCGTCTTATAGGATACTGATAATATTCAGAATAATTCAGGCTGTGGGCGGAGCCGGACTTATACCGATATCCGTTAGCTTAATAGCAAAATATTTTAAAGCGCATGAAAGAGGAACTGCGATGGGGATATGGACTATCGGAATAATGGTGGCCCCAGCTTTAGGACCTATCATCGGCGGCTATTTTGTAGATTATGTGGATTGGAGGATGATATTTTATTTTAACGTTCCTATCGGAATAATTTTGCTTTTAGCTTCATTTCTATTGCTTGATAAGGATATACCGTTAAAGCCGTTTGCAAAAAAATTTGACTATATAGGTTTTATACTGATTGCAATATGCCTTGGAACCTTATTATATGTTCTAAACGAGGGACAAACATTGGAATGGGATTCGCCTATAATTAGACTATATGAATTAATTTGCGCAATTTCTTTAATTCTATTTCTCATCGTTGAAATTTTTTCCAAAAAGTATTTAATGGACTATTCTTTATTTAAAAACAATAATTTTTTAACGGGTAATCTTGTCAGTATGATAAGGGCTGCGGGTATTTTTAGCACACTATTTTTATTGCCTATATTTATCGAGGATATACTTAACTATAATGCAATGCATGCAGGATATCTAATGGCGCCGTTTGCCATTGCTGTCGCGGCCATATCGCCTGTTGCGGGGAAAATTGCGGATAAATACGGCCCAAAATATTTACTTGTGGCAGGAATGCTGATTTTTGCCTTTGCAAATTTTCAATTGGGAAATATTTCACTGCAAACATCGATTCCCTTTATTGTTTATAATCAATTTTTTAGAGGATTAGGCGTAGGTCTTATAAATGCGCCGGTTATGATGGCTGTTATTAACTCGGCTAAGTTTGAACAGATACCTGATGCATCGGCGCTGTATAATGTTTTATTCCAGATTGGGGCATCGTTTGGAATAGCATGGTCGGGTCAAGAACTTGCGGTGAGACAGGTTTATCATTTAAACCAATATGCAAGAGATATTAATTATAACTCTTACGGATTTAATAATATAATGAATATTCTGCGCGAAGACATAATGAAAAACGGCAATTCTGTCATTAAGGCGATCGGCCATCCGTCTAGCCCTCTTAAGATCTTTGATTATTTAATTAATGAATTTTCTCTAATCGGCGCCTACGGAGATGTTTACGTTATCTTGGGTTATCTTTGTATATTTGGGGCAATATGCGCAATGTTTGTGAGAAATAATAAGGCAAAATCAAAACAAAAGTAGATTTATTCAAACCTTAAGCACCGAAAGAAACGCCTCTTGAGGAATTTCTACTGAACCGATGTTTTTCATCTTCTTTTTACCTTCTTTTTGTTTTTCTAAAAGTTTTCTTTTCCTTGTAATATCGCCGCCATAACACTTTGCAAGAACATTCTTTCTTAATGCCTTGATTTCCTCTCTTGCTATAATCTTAGACCCTATTTGAGCCTGAAGAACGACTTCGAATAATTGCCTCGGTATTAGGGTTCTAAGCTTTTCCACAATATTTCTTCCGCGGGTATAAGCCTTATCCTTGTGAACAATAACGGAAAGCGCATCAACAGGCTCTTTATTAACAATAATCTCAAGTTTTATCATATCGGAAGCCCTGTATCCGCTAAGTTCGTAATCAAAAGATGCATAGCCTTTCGAGAATGATTTAAGCTGATCGTAAAAATCAAGGACTATTTCGGATAGCGGCAAATCATAGACGAGTTGAACCCTGTTTTTAGTAATATATTTAAGCTCAACCTGCTGTCCCCTTTTTTCGACGCAAAGGTTTATTATCTTTCCTAAAAATTCCGAAGGAACATAAATATTTGCTCTAATAAACGGCTCTTCGATATAGTCCACCTCCTGCATAGGAATTTCCTTTGACGGCGGGAATTTCATAGGATTAAGCGCCTGCTTCACTTCTCCTGTTTTTGTAACGATATTATAAAGAACGGTGGGGGATGTCGATATTAGATTAAGATTATATTCCCTTTCTAATCTTTCGACTATTATTTCCATATGTAAAAGTCCCAAAAAGCCGCATCTAAATCCAAATCCTAAGGCAAGAGAACTTTCAGGCTCATAAGAAAATGAAGGATCGTTGAGCTTAAGTTTTTCAATAGAATCTTTAAGCTCCGGATAATCGTTTGCATCTATCGGATAAATCCCCGCAAATACCATTGGCTTTGGCTCTTTAAAACCGGGAAGCGGATTTTTGGTTGGATTTTCCTTTAAGGTAATTGTATCCCCAATTTTAAATCTACCCGCATCTTTTATATTTGCGATAATAAAACCGACATCACCGGCGCTTAAACAATTTAGTTCTTTCATGCGAGGACTATAAACGCCGACTTTTTGAACCTCGTAAAAAGCGCCTGAACTCATTAGAAGTATGTTATCTCCTGGAACCGCTTTTCCGTCAAATATTCTAACAAGCGCAACAACACCCTGATATGCATCAAACCATGAATCAAAAATTAAAGCCTTGAGGGGAGCAGATGGATCTCCTTTCGGCGAAGGAATTTTATTTATGATAGCCTCAAGTATATCCTTTATCCCTATGCCTTCTTTGGCGCTTGCCAAAATAGCATCACCAGCTTCAAGACCGACAACTTCCTCTATCTCTTTTTTTGTCTTTTCGGGGTCTGCGCTTGGTAAATCTATCTTATTTATGACAGGAATGACAGCCAAATTCATATCAGAAGCGATATAAACATTGGCAAGCGTCTGGGCCTCGACACCCTGAGTGGCGTCAACAACGAGAAGAGCGCCTTCGCAAGCGGCTAACGATTTTGAAACCTCGTAAGAAAAATCCACATGCCCCGGGGTATCGATTAGATTAAGAGCATAATTAACGCCATTATAATTATAACTTAATCTAACGGTTTGAGCTTTTATGGTGATTCCTCTTTCACGTTCAAGCTCCATATTATCAAGAAACTGGGAAACCTTTTCCCTTTCGGTTATTGCTCCGGTAAAATCCAAAAATCTGTCTGCAAGGGTTGATTTCCCATGGTCTATATGGGCTATAATAGAAAAATTCCTTATGTTTTTGATTTCCACTAATGTAGTTAATATAGTATAGTTAATATATGTAATCGCAAGCAAACCCATAAGCCGGGTTCTGTATAAATTAGTCATTTCTCTATAGTGCGAACAACCCGAAAACCATTAAAGACGAGCAGCCTTAGAGTTTTCCTATTTGTTCTTGCTCCTAACGGGGCTTGCCATAGACAATATTTACATAATGTCTAAGTGAGCTCTTACCTCACCATTTCACCCTTGCTATAATAATAAATTTATTATAGCGGTATATTTTCTGTTGCGCTTTCCTTAAAGTTACCTTTACCGACATAAGGCGGCGTTATGCTCTGTGGAGCCCGGACTTTCCTCAAAAACCTTATTACAAAAAGGCTTTCGCGACTAACTGTTTTTGCTTGCGACTTACTTTTATATTCTAACAGTTTATTTAACAATTTACAATTTTTTCTTAAGCTTTAAGATGGGTTTTTGGATTAATGTTTCGCTGAGCTAACGCCTCGTCTATTGCCAGATTTGCCAATTTATCTGCCTGTTTATTGCGCTCCCTTGGAATATATGTAAAAGAGCAATTGAAGTGAGCTGAACCCGCAGTAAATTGGATACTTTTTAATATTTTTTTTGCTTCAAGATAAAGCGGTAATATGTTAGGGCTTTTAACCGCGTATTCCCCGTTCATTTGCTTCGTCAGCAATTGCGAATCGGAAAAGAAGGTTATTGTATCGATATTACCGCTTACAGTCATTTTACTTAAATAGTTTAAAGCAATTATTAAGGCTTTATATTCAGCTTCATTATTGGTGGCAATTCCCAGATATTCCTTTAACTCCGCTAACACAACTCCCGCCTTGTCTTTTATAAGGATTCCCGCCCCGGCATTACCGGGGTTATTCCTTGAGGCTCCGTCTATATGCACATTTATATTGATAGCCATAAAATTACTCTCTTCCCCCGCAACACACTTACATATATTTATATATGAAATTATTTTTCCGTTTTTTCCAAATTATTTTGCTCCACGTAAAGTATTCTCGAACAAATTGGACATTGCATAAATAATGTTTCCGATAAAAGCTCATTAAACTGTTGAGGGGGAAGCATTCTATAGCACCCGGTACATGCGCCGGATTGCGTTACGGAGGTTATAGCGGGTAATTTCTTGTTTCTTTTTATCGTTTCATATACTGTATAATATTCTCTTTTTACCCTACTTACAAGCAGGTCTTTCTTGCTATTAAAATCTTTTTTTGCCGCATCGAACTTCTGTTTGTTTCTCTTATATATATCCCTTTTTTCCGACAGACTATTAGTTAATTGAACAACCTCTTTTTGCACCTGCGATATTTTATTATTTAGTTCGTCTTTATTAGTTAAATATAATAGCATATCATCCTCAGATTTCTTTTTTAAGGATTCGTTATCTTTTATGGATTTTTGCATCGCATTGTATTCCTTATTAGTTTGAATAAGTTTTTGAGTATCTTTCATTTTAGCTATTCGTCCATCATATGATTTTATGTTAAGTTCTTCCATATCGATTTTTTTGCTCAGATCTAATAATTCTTCCTTTAGTTCTTCACGTCTTTCTTCTTTTATATTGATAGCATCTTCTGTTTCTTTGATATCTTTTAATATCTCTTTTGCCGCCTCTTCATATTTTAATAAATCCATATCGATATTTTGAATCTCGATTAAAAATGAAATTTGCTGGTTCAAATCTCCCCTCCTTTATAGTTTTTATAGTTAAAAAACGGATTATTTTCATTATTATTTTCTATTACCGGAATACTAAATTCTTTTATCAATATATCCTTAGCAAGCAAAGTAAAATGCTTTTCCATATCGAAATGCGAAAGCTCCACCAAACATATACCGCTTTTATTTGCTTTAATAGCTTTGCTATGCGTTAATTCAGAAGATATTAAAACATCGCAATTATTTTTAATTGCTTCATCTATAAACGAAAAGCCGCTTCCCGAAACAACGGCAATTTTTTTTATCATCCTGTTTAACTTTCCACAATAGTGCATAAACAAAGGAGTAAATAGATTGTCGATTTTATTTAAAAGATTTTCAAGATTAAGTTTTGGCTCTAAATTTCCCACAGCTCCGATGCCATCCGAAAAGCTGCCCCCAAAGTCATATAAAGGATATAAATCAAAAGCGACTTCTTCGTAAGGGTGAACTTTTTTTAATGCATCCAACGTCTTGCTTATGGCTCTTTCTTCGATTATGACCTCAAGTTTAGATTCAGAGACAAAAGAGGTCTTTTCCCTATCGCCGATAAACGGATTTGCCCCTGAAAGTGGTTTAAACGAGCCGTTTCCTCTGGTTTCAAAAGAACAATTTTCATAGTTTCCAATTTTTGGGTTTGCATAAGTGAAAAGAGCGTCTCTTACCTGCTTTACATACCCCTTTGGAATAAAAACCGAAAGTTTGTATAATTTTCTTTTATGAGATTTTAATGGTGAGGTTTTTTTAACGCCAAGTTTATTTGCAATATAATGATTCATCGAATATTGCGAAGAATCAAAATTCGTATGCATCGAATAAACGCAGATTCTGTTTTTAACAAGAAGATCAAAGACCTTTCCATCTTTAGAATCTAAATCTACTAAATGTAACGGGTAGAAAAAAAGGGGGTGATGAATTAAAATGAGATTAAAACCTTTCTTAACCGCAAGGTTTACGCATTTATCCGTAAGGTCTAAAGATGTTACGACTCCCGAAAGAGGTTCGTCGGTTAATTTTATTTGGTATCCTGAGTTATCCCATTCTTCTTGAAGACTTAACGGGATTAAACTCTCCAATTTATCAATAACATCTTTTATGAATAATGACATTTTAAAATGGTGGGCCCACCCGGGTTCGAACCAGGGACCAACCGGTTATGAGCCGGCCGCTCTACCAGCTGAGCTATAGGCCCTAAATCCACTACTTTGCAAATGTTTTAAGTCTTTTGGATCGGCTTGGATGTCTAAGTTTTCTTAATGCTTTAGCCTCTATCTGCCTGATTCTTTCCCTTGTAACTCCAAACTCCTGACCGACTTCTTCCAATGTATGATCTGATTTTATTCCAATACCGAATCGCATTCTAAGCACCTTTTCCTCTCTCTCTGTAAGGGTGGATAACACCTTCCCTGTTTGTTCTTCAAGGTCCGTGTTAATAGCGGCTTCCAAAGGAAGTACGGTAGTTTTATCTTCGATAAAATCCCCCAAATGACTATCTTCTTCCTCGCCGATCGGAGTTTCTAAGGATATCGGCTCCTTTGCTATTTTTAAAACTTTCCTGACCTTGTCTATCGGAAGGTCCATTCTTTCCGCAATCTCTTCCGGCGCAGGCTCTCTTCCAATCTCCTGAACTAAAGCACGTGAAGTCCTGATTAATTTATTAATTGTCTCAATCATATGAACGGGAATCCTGATGGTTCTGGCCTGATCGGCAATTGCACGGGTTATTGCCTGCCTTATCCACCATGTTGCATATGTCGAAAATTTATATCCCCTTTGATATTGAAATTTTTCCACAGCCTTCATGAGACCGATGTTGCCTTCCTGAATAAGGTCAAGAAATTGAAGCCCCCTATTTGAATACTTCTTGGCAATTGATACCACAAGCCTTAAATTGGCTTCAACAAGCTCGGTTTTTGCGGTTTTTGATTTTTCTTCCCCAGTTTTTATCGATTCAACAATACTTTTAAGTTCATCTTTGGGTACTCCAACCTCGTCTTCTATCAATGATATTTTGGATTTGTACTCATTTATAAGCTTATTTATACTTTCTATCCGCTTATGCTCTTGAGACCTGGCGGGTTGAATCGTATTTGTTTTGTGCCTTAATGTGTTTTCAAGCTCTTTTATATTTTCCTCATACTCTAACATTTTTAAATTTTGATTTTTAAGTTTCGTGATAACTTTATCGGTTATTTTCTTCTTAAGCTTTAATTCTCTAAAATAGAGGAGTATCCTTTTCTTGGCGGTTTCAGATTGATTTTTACGATTTATTTTTGATATTTGGCTTCCAATATCTTCATTGTCCTCTATATCGTCGGATAACTCGCCACCGGCAGAATAATATTTAATTTGCCCCTCTTCTCCCTTTTTACCATTTGCATCGGTTGCATCGGTGTATTTTTTGTTTTTTTTGTTTAAATAGGTATGCTTTTTATTCTTATTGCTGTTAGCTTCTTTTATCTCGGAAGAAGTATAACCCACTTCCTTTTTAATCTTTTCGATAATAGACAAAATCCTGTTTACCGCTTTTTCCATCTCTTTTTCATTAGGAAATTCCTCATCGTCAAAATCGGAAATAAGACTGGCAACGCTGACCTCCTGATTTTTTAATTTTTCCCCCATCGATATAATCCATTTAATCGGAATATCGGAATTCAAGACGGAAGAAAAAATCTCTTCTTCGCCCTCTTCGATGCTCTTAGCTATTTCTATCTCTCTTTCTCGGTTAAGAAGGGAAACCGAACCCATCTCTTTTAAGTACATCCTGACAGGATCGTTTGTTCTGAGCGCAATATCTTCTTCCTCTTCTATTTCCTCGGTATATGGCTCATTTGCATGCTTTGTTTTATGTACAAACAAAGCGGTTGAATCTCCGCTAAGGTCTATATCCTTTTCTCCAAGCATGCTTATTAAATCATCGATTTGGTCAGGCGATACTATCTCCTGAGGAAGAACATCGTTAAAATCGTCGTAAGATAACCTGCCAACCTGTTCTTTTGCTTTTTCGACACTTTTCTTAATTATCAGTTTTTCAAGGTCTTTATTTTTTTCACTTAATTTTAAATTATCTTTAGATGCCCCGAAGGTAACCTTGTTCTTATTATCTTTATTTTTATTTTCTATATTTTTTTTATTCATATTTTCTACATTCGCTCAGTCTTTGAAGTTAAAAACTGCAAATTTTCTTTTGAAATTCTTTTGATAAGTATTTTAATTTATTAAGTTCTTTAAGTTTTAACAATCTGGCGCTTTCATCTAACTTCCCGCTTTTAAGTTCATTTAATAAACATACGCAGGCTTTATTCATATTATCTATTTTAAGTTTAATAAGAAGCCTCTTTATATCTCTTTTTTCATCTTCCAAATGAGCTCCGCTGAACTCCGTTTCGTTTCTTTTATCTTTATAATCAGATGAAAAGACGGTAGAATAATAAATACGGCTCCACTTTGACTTATTTTCCGTATTAGCAATTATTTCTTCTATTATCCTGCTATTCTCGCCATTAAAATTAGACTCACCCTTTCCCTTTACTTCATTAACTTTAAAAGCGTCCAGAGCGCTTTTCATTTCTTTTATTATATAAATAGCATCTTTATCGGAAAATTCTTTAATTATATCATTGCTAATATAATCTGTCAATAGCAAATTACAAAATAACTTTCCTATTGCCAAATCCTCGATATTTAAATCTTCTCTGGCACTTTCATTATAAATATCGGATAAATTTTTTAATTCTGGTGTCTTTTTTGAAAGAACATAGTCTCTAACGACGCTTTCTTTTAATCTAAGTTTGTTTGAGACTAAATTTATATAATGGGAAAGTATTATATTATTGTCTATATTTTTTAAAAACGGAGCCACATCTTTTAATATCGAGATTTTCTTCTTAAGCTCCTTCACATCACCTTTACTATATATTATATCATTATTTTTATTATTTTCAATTAAATCCCCGTTGTTTTCTTCATTACCATTTTCCGGCAGTTTATTAATATAATAGTCTAACGCAAAATCAATAGGGGATTTTTTATTATCCGAAATTAATTGAGTAAGCCTTTCCTTTCCATATTTTCTAACAAAGCTGTCCGGATCATCCCCTCCGCTTAAGGTTACCGCATATATATCTTTGCCTGCGTTATCCATAAAACTCTGAAAAAGTTCAATGCCTCTATTTATGGCATTTATACCTGCTTTGTCGCCATCGTAAAGCAGAATAATTTCATCACACAATCTTGATAAATTAATTATATGATTTTTGGAAAGCGCTGTTCCCATTGTTGCAACCACATTTTTAACGCCTTTTAAATAAAGCGTTATCATATCAAAATAGCCCTCAACCACTATAACGGCATTTTCTTTTTTTATAAAAGGTAAAGACTTATTTAAGCCGTATAATGTATTACTTTTAATAAAAATCCCCGAATTATTAGTATTGATATACTTTGGTCCGCTTGAGTCTTGTGAAACCGATCTGGATGCGAAAGCAATAGGCTCATTATTTCTATCGAATATAGGAATAATGAGTTTATTTATAAAACGATCGAAATAAAGATTATTAGCGCCTGATTTTTTAACTAATAATCCCGCATTGACTCCGATATCAAGATTCGCCCCGTTGTTTGACAGAAGTTTGGTTAATTCGTTTCCAAACCCTGCGAACCCCAACTTAAACTCTTTTGCGGCATCTTCATTTATACCCCTTTCTTGAAGATATTTAATTATATGACGACTGTTTGAAAGATAGACAAAAAGATTTTCATAATAAAAATTTAAAGAAAGATTAAGAATTTTTTTAAGCGGTTCTTCATTAGTTTGGCTTTTATTTAATTTATAATATTTTGTATCTTCAAGAGGAATATTATATTTCTGCTTAAGGTAATATATAACTTCGCCAAACGATTCACCCTTTATATCTTTTAAAAAACCGATAACATTTCCGCCCTTACCGCATCCAAAGCAATAGTAAAGTCCTTTTGATTCACTAACATAAAAAGAAGGGGTTTTTTCCGAATGGAATGGACATAATCCGGAATAGTTATTGCCGACCTTTTTTAATTTAACAAATTCAGAAATTTCGTCAACTATATTTGTATAGGATAAAATGAGATCCGCCGAAGTGAAATGGTTTCCGCCGGACTTGCGTCCCTCCGGACTTGCGTCTTGTTTTATTTCCATATTCCTATCCATAATATTGATATTAATTTCTCATCATATATCATATATTATTAATCGCCATGCGGAAACGCTACTTTAATAAAATTTATTAAGATATGATGCTAAGAACTTGCCGGTTTTAAGAAGGTATGGGAAAATATCCTGAGACTTATAAAAACCAAAATATTTATTTACTAAAGAAAAAGAAAACAGAAAGTATATAACCAAACTTAAAAATACAACGGTTTTAATCCCCGCAAAAAAAAACCGCCGAGCCTGTTGCAAAACCCAAGTTGAAGCAAATTTAAAATTTTAGTGATTGTTAGTGAAATAACGGCAAAAACAATTACTACCAAAATAAATGCGACGGCAAAAACAATAATTTTCCCCGCTTCTTCATTGCGAAATATTTTAATATAATAAGAATTACTTATTTTAGATATGGCGTACATGCCGCCGAAATAAGCAAAAAAAAGCCCTCCAAGAGATATAACCTCTTTAACAAAGCCTCTAAAAAAACCCCTTATCATAATTATCGCAAGTAAAATTAAAAAGGCTATATTTATATAAATCATAAAATTAAATTAATAGCTAAAATAATTTTTTTTAGAATTTCTCTTTCTTGCCGCTGCAGCCTTTTTCTTTTTTTTCACGCTTGGTTTTTCGTAATGTTCCCTTTTTCTAATTTCCGAAAGAATTCCAGCTCTTTCGCAGGACTTTTTGAATCTTCTTAAGGCATTTTCAAAAGATTCATTTTCCTTAATTTTTATGATAGACAATGCTTGCTTCGCCTCCTTTTATTGACAATCCGTCTATTCTATTTGTATTTTGATATCATGTATATATAGTATCTTACATTTTTTATTACTTTGTCAATCAATAATTTTTTACCTTAAGTCTTTTTCATCTATACCCGACAATCCTTCCCTTCTTTTTAACTCATCGATTATTAAAGAAAAATCAATGTCTGCAAACACTAAAAAAACCATATAAAAAAACATTAAATCCGCGGCTTCGTATATTATTTCATCATTTCTTTTCCTGGTGACGGATAAAATAAGTTCAAGTGATTCTTCCTGAAGTTTTTTACCAATTTTCTCATGGCCTAATTTTAATAACTTTGCCACATATGATTTATCCGGGTCCAAATCTTTCCTGCTTTTTATAAGGTCAAACAGAAGCTTAAGCGAGTAGAACTTTTTGAAATCTTCCTTTTCGTCTTTATCCTTGTCTTTATTCTCAGGGTAATCCCTTTTTATCAACTTATTATCCACTTTTGAATAAAAGCAGGTTTTATGGCCCGTATGGCAGGCGGGACCTTTTTGAATTACCTTAAGCAAAATGCTGTCGTTATCGCAATCAAAAAAAATATCTTTTATCTCCTGAAAATTGCCTGATGTTTCCCCTTTTTTCCAGAGCTTTTGCCTTGACCTTGAAAAATAATGAGCGAAACCTGACTCGATGCTCTTCTTTAACGCCTCTTCGTTCATAAAGGCAAGCATTAATATCTCTTTAGAAAAGTAATCTTGCGCCACAGCGGGAATAAGACCACCCTGCTTGGAAAAATCGATTTTCTTTAAAAATAAATTAAGGGTTTCCTCGTTAAAAATATCAAAAGCTATATCACCTGAATTATTTTCTTTTTCATTCATAGTCTTTTATGATTTTAATCCCGTTATAATCTTACATTTATTCCTTTTGATTTTAAATACTTTTTTATAGAGATAATACCTGTATCTTCATAATGAAATATAGATGCGGCTAAAGCGGCGCTTGCATCAGTCTCGACAAAGACCTCTTCCATATCTTTAGCATCTCTTGCTCCTCCCGAGGCAATCACCGGAATTTTAACATTCAAGACAACCGATGAAGTAAGGTTTATTTCGTACCCGTTCTTAGTCCCATCCCTATCCATGCTTGTTAAAAGTATCTCCCCCGCGCCCCGGTTGTAAACCTCTTTTGCCCAATTTATCGCGTTAATTCCCGAATTATTTCTACCGCCGTGCGTAAAAACAATATAATCTTGATCCACCTTTTTTGCATCTATTGCTATAACTATCGTAGATGAGCCAAATTTTTTTGCTGCCATATCTATTAAGCCCGGATTAAGAACCGCGGCTGTATTAATTGACACCTTATCCGCCCCGTTGTTTAACAAATTTCTTATATCCTCTAAGTCCGAAACTCCGCCCCCGACGCTGAAAGGAATAAAAATATTTTCCGAAACCTTTCTGACAAGCTCAAGGATTGTTTTCCTTTTTTCATAAGATGCAGTAATATCCAGAAACATAAGCTCATCGGCAAGCTCGTCATTATATCTCTTTGCAAGTTCAAGAGGATCTCCTGCACTTCGCAAATCCTCGAAATGGATGCCTTTAACAACCTCGTTGTTTTTAATATCGAGACACGGTATTATTCTTTTCGCAAGCATAAAAATTATTCGGTTTATTGTGTTGTTATTAATTATAATAATAAAGCATTTGCCTTTTTTAAATCGAGTCTTCCGTCATATAAAGCCTTTCCCACTATTACCCCTTTTAGGTTTGGGAGATTTAGTTCTTTAAGTTTAACAATATCATCTAAAGCGGAAACGCCCCCCGACGCAATAAGGCTTATATTTAATTTTGCAAGCCGCGATATAAGATTTAAATTAACCCCTGAAAGCATTCCGTCTTTTTTAATATCGGTAAATATAAAAGTTTCCACCCCGTAATTACCTTTTAAATTTTCTACCGCTTCGGCAAACGGGATTTCAACAAACTCTTTCCAGCCGGAGATTGCGATTTTTTCATCATATAAATCTATTCCCGCTATTATTTTACCTTTATATTTTAACAAAGACGAGCTTACGGAACCTATATCCTTAAACAATATAGAGCCTAAAACGACATAAGAGGCGCCCGTATCGAAATAGCTTTCTATCGTTTTATTGTCCCTTATTCCTCCGCCTACCTCCACGGGAATTTTCACGGATTTTAGAATATCTCTTATAATATCAAAATTATCCGGATTTCCTGATTTGGCACCGTCCAAATCAACTAAATGAAGCCTTTTTGCCCCCAGCTCCTGCCAGTTAACGGCAGCCTCGGAAGGTGAAAGATTATATTCCTTTTTAATGTCGTAATCTCCCATAGTCAATCTCACGCATTTTGAACCCAATATATCGACGGCAGGTATTATGATCATAATAATTTAATCCGCATAATTTAGGGCAAAATTTTTTAACAATGTTAAACCGCCGGTGTGGCTTTTTTCGGGATGAAACTGGCACGCGAAAACATTATCCTTTTTTATGCAGGCGGCAAATTTTTCGTAATAATAACAGGTCGCGACGGTAATATTTTCCTCAGGCACGCAATAGTACGAGTGGAGAAAATAAAAAAAGGTGTTATTTTTGATTCCGTTAAACATGCCTGCCCCGCAGGCAGGTGGCGCCGGTTTGTTCGCCTGTTTTAATATTTCTATATCGTTCCACCCGATATGCGGTATCAAAGGAGTGTTGTCCTCGTTAAATTTTACCACCTTTCCTTTTAAAACGGCCAATCCCTCGCTATGTCCAAATTCTTCGGAAGTCTCGAATAAAAGCTGCATGCCGAGGCAAATCCCCAAAAAATGCTTTCCGCTATTTATGGCAGCCTTAACGGGTTCAATCAGTCCCTTTCGTTTGAGGGTAAGCATAGCGTCTTTAAATCCGCCGACGCCCGGCAGTATAAGATGCGAAGCATGCTCGATATCATTGTAATTGCCTGTAATTTTTGACGGATACCCTAAATAATCAAAAGCATTCTGAACATTTTTAAGATTTCCCATTCCATAGTCTATTATAACAATATTCATAATTATTTTTTCTATTTTAAATTATAGTATCTAAGAACCGCGTTCGCGATTCCGTCGGCGATTAGCTGTCTGAAAGTCGAAGAAGCCAGCAAATGTTCCTCGTACGGATTGGAAATATACGCATATTCTATTATCACCGCAGGCATGTCCGTAAATCTCAATACATACAAATCGTCATGCACAACGCCGTCATATTTAAGGTTTAAGTGCAATGAGATATAGTGTTCCAGATAACTTGCAAATCTGCGCGAGTTTTTATGAAAATAGTAAGTCGTAGTTCCATAAAGGTAAGGAACTATGACGGAATTGCAATAAAGCCCTATGAATAAATTTGCCCCGCTTCTATTTGCCTCCGCCGCCCTTTGCTGTAAGCTGACATTTGTATTGGAAGTCCTGTCTATTTCTACTTTTATTCCCTTAGCTTTCAAAATTTTTCTTAATTTTAATGCAATGCTTAGGTTTACAAAACTTTCGGGAAGACCC
>JAJZYP010000090.1 GCA_021798015.1 bacterium | reverse complement strand
CCACTCTTACGATGATGTTGATGATTCTATTGTTTACGAAATCTTCAAGAACCATTTAGTCGATTTTATAAACTTTATAGATGAAATAAGGAATTATCTGAATAAATAAAATTGCCTTTGCCGAAAAAGGATTACGCGCAGCAGCTAAGTTTGCTTATATCTTTTGTAAATGTCTGGGCGCAAAGTTTCAAGCTCTCCGCCATAGTCGGATAAACCCCTATTTCCTGACCTATTCTTTCAACGGTGTAATTATTTTGTATATATACGGATGCCTGCTGGATAGTCTCGGAAGAATTGTGGGCAAGCATATGTATTCCTAAGACTTTGCCCGTTTCTTTTTCCGCTATCATCTTGACAAGCCCTTCGGTTTTAAATATCGCCTGAGCCTTGGGCGTATAGCTAATCGGAAATACCGCTTTTTCAATATCGTATCCGGCTTTTACGGCCTGTTCCTCCGTAAGTCCGACTGAAGAAACTTCCGGGTCGGTAAAAGTAGTATGGGCGACAGCGGAATAATCGGTTTTTATATATGTTCCGTCCAAAAGATTGCTTGCGGCAATCTTGCCCTCGTAAGCCGCGACGGTCACGAAAAACCACTTTCCCGTGATATCGCCCGCGGCATAAATATTATCTTCAGTGGTTTTTAATTCGTCGTTTACCACGACAAAACCGTTTTTATCCGTTTCAACGCCTACCGCATCCAGATTAAGTTCCATAGAATTTCCGACAATACCCGTCGCCATTAAAAACTCGTCGAATTCAATAATTTTAATGCCGTCCTCCGTTTCTATTTCGGCATATTTCTTGCCTTCTTTCTTGTACAATTTCTTGATTTCAGAGCCCAATAATATTTCAATGCCCTCCTTTCTTAAAATATTTTCAAGTTCCTCGGAGATTTCCGGCTCTTCGTTCAACGCTATCCTGTTTGCCCTGCCCACTATAACAACCTTTGAACCAAACCTGCTAAACATCTGCGCAAACTCAAGAGCCAGCGCTCTTGTTCCCTGTATTAAAAGCGTCTTTGGAATATAACCGATATTTAAAAGTTCTGTATTTGTCATATAACCCGTATCTCCGAGACCGGGAATATCGAGTATTTTATTTTTAGAACCGGTTGCGATAATAAATTTTTCCGATGAGATAGTAAAAGGTTTTTCTGCCCTATCGGGAAGAATTATCTCAACCGCATTTTTCGATATAAATCTGCCGGTTCCGTTAATAAACTTTATTTGTGGATAGCCTTCAAGCACATTGTAATATTTTACCTGCCTTAAAGCCGTTAAAAGAGTATCTTTTTCCTTAACAAGCGTCTTCATATCAATCGACTCTTGTTCTATCTTAATGCCTTTATATTTATTATTTAAAGGCTCATAAAATATCCTGCCGGCTTCGAGAAAATGCTTTGACGGAACGCAGCCTCTGTTAAGACATGTGCCGCCTATCACCCAGTTTTCGATAACGCATACCCTTAAATTCTTTTCCGCGGCATAGATGGCGGACGAAAAAGCGGCGGAGCCCCCTCCTATAATAATGAGGTCGTAATCATAACTACCGGAGACATCTTTTTTATCAGTATCGGAAATACCTTTAGATGAGGTTCTATTGCCGCCTTTATCTTTATCCAGACCTGCCGTTTCCGAAACATCATATTTGCCAGGCTTATAGCCTGCGTCTTTAATGGATGCGATAATTGCTTCCACATTTATATTATCGTCTGCAACGATGTATGACTTATTTTCTTTCAAAACGGTATCGATATTTTGAACCCCAGACACTGACCCGACAAATTTATTTACTCTTGCAACGCAGTGTTCGCAGGTCATACCGTTTACTTCGACGTCGATTTTTTTCATAAATACCCCCAAAATATAATTCAATTAATTTAACCTTTAACCTTCGAACTTTAAAATATTTAATATCGGACACTCCATGCCATCGGTTTTTTCTTCGCATAACGATATAAGATTTAAAAGCTCTTTGCGCATCAGTTTTAAAGAATTAAGTTTCTTATCTATTTCATAGACTTTTTCTTCGGCTAACTTTTTCACATTCGAGCAGGTGTTATATTTATTGTTATCTAATGAAAAAATCTCGGAAATCTGCTTTAAGGAAAAGCCGATATCCTTTGCATGTTTTATAAAACGCAAAACATCGGCGGCTTTTTCCGGATATATCCTGTACCCCGCTTCATTTGTACCCGGTTTATTAATTAACCCTATACGCTCGTAATATCTGATAGTTTGGGCGTTTAAATGAACCGCTTTAGCTAATTGTCCGATAGTCATATTTTTTATCTTCGCCTCATAATACCATTATAAACCTTATAGTTAAGTATAATGTCAAGTTATTTTTTTTATACTGGTAAGTATGTTCGTACCTATTTACCGTTTTATTTGTTGAGCATCATCATTATTTTCTCATGCAGGCTTCTATCATACCGTGTATCGTCATCATCGCTTTTGTTTCCATCTTTTTCCAATTCATGATCATTAGCTTTTTATACTTAATTCTTTGGGACGCGTTCAATAAGCGGAATGCCTTTATATAATAAGGTATCATAACTCCGCCAAGATAATTCTCCATATTTCCCACAGCTTGTTCGCGGGACATAATCTCTTTAATGCTCGGATTAGATTGCTTCGCTACCATTTTGTATTGTTTTAATAGTGTTGTTAGCTTCACAACATTTTTACCTCCATAATAAAATTTAACAGATTTAATTTCGTAACCATAGTAACCATATATATTAAACCGGCGGCCACGCCATAAAAATTTGTCCGGTATCTGCATATAAGTACGCAAACATCCCAACCGTAACCATTAAAGACAGGAAAAAAATGAGCTTACTCAAATTAAGCGAACTACTTTTTGCCTCGCAATCGCATGTTTCCCCAGCTCCGCTTCCGTCGGTATCTAATGCGCTTTGTTTTAATAACATATTCGGCATTATAGGCATTATATAAAGAAAGTAAAAGGATAAAAGCACGCCTATAATATTTAATATCAAAAAATAATTTCTGTAAGGAGCGATAATCCCCAGAAAAGATGCAGTGGAGCCAAGAACCCCTCCCGTGCTTGCACCAATGCCTATTACGCTAAACAATAAAGGTCCCCAGCAGCAAACGCCGCCTAAAATAGCAAACAGGGCTGCGGAACCTGAAGTCGCTATCGAAGTTTCGTTAGATTTATCTTTTACTTTCATAACCTTTTTCTCCTTATTTCTTTGCATTTATTTTATATAATAAGCGCTGTAATGGAACATGGCGTTGGATGCGCCGTCTATTGCCTTTATGAAGGTTTGCGGCAGAATGTTTCCATGAAATTTAACAATTGCCTCTTGATTCTCCATATCAACCTTTGCCGAAACAACCCCTTTTATCTTATATAAGGCATTTTGAATAGAGGTTATGCAAAAGGTATCTCCGCACACAAGCCCGTAAACTTTAAATTTGTCCGTATTAAGAGCAATCGCAGACTTAAAAGAGGCAGGCGTAACCACTGACGAAACGGCATTTTTCCTGTAGATGAAGCCGGATGTCAATAATACCTGCGAAGTCAAAACCAAAACAACAAAAAAACCTGCAATAACATTTTTCCATTTTAAATAATTTTTTACATTCATAAAAAAACCTCCAGAGTTATTAATTTTTCTTATAATTTTTATTTAAATTTAAAGTCTAAATTTATCTCACTTTTATATTTTACACCTTATACTTTGGTATAATGTCAAGCTTTTTTTAAATATTTTTTTAAACTTTCTTTGTTTTGCCTTGCTAACAGCGGCAAAACTCAGGAGTAGGGAGCTGTCTGCCCACTTCCGAACCCAACCTCTGACGACCTGCCCTCAGGTCGTCAGAGGTTGGGTCTTTAAAACCGAGATAATCCAGCAATCATAAAGCTCCCGCTGGTCGCATTATCAATATTATCGTTAACCGGTCAGTTTTCTTTCTCCCTATATAGCGGGGGGCGTGAGGATATTCCTTTCAGGCAACCAAGATTGTAGGAAGCCAATGAGAATTAAAGACGTAAAGGATCTAAAAAATAACCATTGTCTCAAATTTGTCCCATAGCTATTTTTTATAAAGGCAATTGTTTAATAATATCAATGGATTATAATGTATAACAGTCTGCTTCGGGAGCAAGGGGTCGCTGGTTCAAATCCGGTCGTCCCGACCAGTTTTCAAGCCATTCAATAGTAGAAAAACCGTTACAAAAAGGGAAGGAAGCGATATGTGTTTAAGGCGATTGTAAAATATTAGGGAAATGTTTAATTTTAGTATTTCATGCCAACTTGATATAATAGCGCAACATTAACTCTTTGTAATATTTCATATATAAATTGATATTCGTGGCAATATTAAAACATTAATAAATTCACGGCAATTTATAAAATCAATAGGAGGTAACGGCATTTTATGAATTTAGATATAAAACGTATAGAAGAGATTGGAAAAGTTGCCAATAACATTCAAGGATGGAGCAATTTAAAATAAGAAAGTTCGGTTTTAAAATTTAAATGACATTACGATTAATTTTTATTGACATTGGCATAGTAATTATATTAAAATTGTGCATATAATATGCACAATTTATAAAATATATTAATGGAGAATTAATATGCGCACTACAATTACAATAGATAAAGATATAATAGACGACCTTTTGGAAGAAACCCATGCTAAAAGCAAAGCCTCCGCGGTTAAAATAGCAATCGGCGCTTATCTTAAAAAAAAGAAAATAGAGAAGATTAAATTTATGAAAGGCAAGGTAGATTTCGATATGACGGCTGATGAGATAAGGCATTATGAAAGATGAAAAAATTTTGGTCGATACCTCGGTTTGGATCGATTATTTCAAGGGACAAAACGGTTATATCGTAAATCTTATGGATGCTATTTTTACTAAAAATAGTATTTACGTTCCAAAAGTAGTAATTGCGGAACTTATGCAAGGATGTAAATCGGAAAAAGAGATTTCCGTGGTAGAGGAATTTTTAGATGCATTTTATATAATAGATAATTCCCAAAATACATGGATAAAAGCGGGCAAACTATCTTTTTTGATGAAAAAACAAGGCAAAACCGTAAATCTTATAGATTGTTATATATCGGTTATTGCACGCGAAAACGACTGTGCCGTATTTACCCTCGATAAACATTTTGATGATATAAAAAATTTTATAAAAATTAAACTTATTTAATCGGAAAAATATACATATACCGTCGAGTCTAACTTTCCTAACCATAAAAATATGTTAAACTTAATTGTTATTAATTTATCGAAAATTAAAAATAGACCATTTCCTATTTGAACCCTTTACGTCCTCGCAGTTGCCGGATTCTAAAGATAAAAATACGATGCCGTCGTCGTCAACCCGACTTTTCGTCGTATACTCGGTGAGGCGCTGAAAGCAATAAAACCGGAGGTTTAAGGCGATTTGGATTTATTTTTTAAAAGCGGGGGCGTTATAGTCTGCACGTTTGTAAAAGATAAGCTTGCGGATAACGGTCTTGCTTTTAAGTTTATAATATAATTATGTATGACAGCAGACATATAATAATTACGGCGATACTTTTGCTTTCTATATTAACGTATCTGCCATCTTTTGCCTATCGTCAGGCATGCGTTGATAAATGCAGGCAAAAGATATGCCGGACAAAATAACAGAAGAAATAAAGGATAAGATTTTCTGAGAGGGCTTATAGCCTCTGTTGCTTCATGCTTTAGGAAGAAGGGAATCCAAACTTTCTTCAAGCCCGATAGACTTGATAAAATCGGTTATGATAACCATATTCTTCTGCCGTATATTTTTTTGTGCTTTAAAAAGCATGCTTTTTTGCAAAAAAATATGAAGGCGTGCTTTTTCAATACCGCAGAAGAATATATCGCCGAACGATGTAATTTTTTCGTTGCTCATTTTTAATTTTAGTGATAAACTTTTCATAATAAGCCACCTTTTGGGTTATTGTTTATGTTTGTTTAACACCTATATTTTACAATAACTTGAGGGGTTTTCAAGTTTCTAACGGTGAGTTAGGGTAATATTAAAATTATACCAAAAAAAGCTTGACATTCTACCCAAGATAAGTTTTAGACCTTAAATAAATTAAATCAACTTAACGATCCTTCCGTGGATTGAGAATTATTCTCGGGAGGAATATTCGCAGGAGAGCAAGAATGGAAAAAAATGAAGATTTTCAAGATACTATACAAAGTTTAATAATAGAAATAGAAAATATTAAAGACTATCTGGAAGAAATATATAGTTATGACGGAGATATAAAAAAACTTTTTGTGAATTATGAAGATGAAACATATATTGAGCGTAAAGTCAGCGAATTAAGCGATAAGGTCGAAGTTTTTAACTGGTGGTGGAAAGTGATCGTGAGAGATGTAAAAGAGATGAAAGATATCCTGAAACCTGAAGGTTAAAAACTGAACCGCTAAAGCGGAAAAAGTGGAACATTTTATTCAACCCTTCGCAACCTTAAAGCGTTGCTTACCACCGATACCGAACTAAAGCTCATTGCCGCGGCCGCGATAGCCGGACTGAGTAAAATCCCGAAAAATGGATAAAGAATGCCTGCGGCGATAGGAATACCCACCGTATTGTAAATAAAAGCAAAAAAAAGGTTCTGTTTGATGTTGCGCATCGTTAATCTGCTTAAACGCCTTGCCCGCACTATGCCTCTTAAGTCGCCTTTAACTAACGTTACGCCGGCGCTTTCCATTGCAACATCGGTACCTGTTCCCATGGCTATACCGACATGAGCCTGTGCGAGGGCAGGCGCGTCATTTACCCCGTCTCCCGCCATTGCAACGGT
>JAJZYP010000014.1 GCA_021798015.1 bacterium | reverse complement strand
CTTGCGGTATATAGCGCCGGCGCTTACGGATTTTCGATGTCTTCCAATTATAATTCAAGACCAAGGGTAGCCGAGATTTTGGTCGATAAAGATAAATATCATATTATAAGGGAAAGAGAAACATATGGCGATCTTATTGCAAAAGAGTTTGTGCCCGAAGTAGTATAAGAAGTAGTATAAGAAGTAGTATAATAAAATATAATAAAAAGATATACGATTACACAGGAGATAAAAATGTTTAAAGGTGTGTTTACAGCTATTGTTACGCCTTTTAACGGCGGCAATATCGATGAAAAAGCGCTTGAGAAATTAATAGAATTCCAAATAGAAAACGGAATTGCAGGCATTGTTGCATGCGGAAGCACGGGCGAATCCGCAACTCTTTCTTTTGAGGAGCATATAAGTGTCATTAGATTGGTCTCTGAAATTTCTAATAGAAGGGTTAAAGTTATTGCGGGAACAGGCTCCAATAACACGACTGAGGCAATTCATCTTGCCAAAGAGGCGGAGAAGTTTAAAATAGACGGGCATTTGCAAATTACCCCTTATTATAACAAGCCGATGCAGGAAGGATTGTATTTTCATTTTAAAACAGTTGCGCAAAACTGTTCGTTGCCCATAATCCTTTACAATGTTCCATCAAGAACCGCGGTTAATTTGCTTCCAGAAACGGTAATAAGGCTTTCTGAAATCCATAACATAAAAGGCATTAAAGAGGCAAGCGGTTCTTTAGATCAGGTTACGGCAATTTTAAGAAATGCCCCTGAAGATTTTTGCGTATTATCGGGGGATGACGCCCTTACATTGCCGATAATCGCTGTTGGAGGTCGCGGGGTTATTTCTACGGTTTCGAATGTTGTGCCAAAAGATATGGTTTCTATGACCGAATACTCTTTAAAAGGGGATTATAAACCTGCAAGGAAAATTAATTTCAAACTTCTCCCGTTAATTCATGCTATGTTTATTGAAACAAATCCGATTCCCGTTAAAAAGGCTTTAAATATTATGGGTTTTATTGAAAATGAAATAAGGCTTCCCCTATCGGAAGCCTCAGGGGTTAATATAGAAAAGATTAGAGTTGCCTTAAAAGAATATGGTATATTGAAATAGGGAGATGGAAAAGTAAGAAAATAAAAAGGTTTTTTAAAAAATGGGGAAAATAGGTATAATTATATGCGGTAGTAATGGCAGAATGGGCCATTCCATAATAGCTCTCTTAGATGACTATAACAGCCGGTTAATATTTATAGGAGGGGTTGATTCAAACTATTCAAATGAAGAGGTTACATCCTCCTCTTTTTCAACCATAGAAGATTTAGAGTCTAAGAGAATTTCACCCGGGAAGTTCATTACCTTAAAAGAAGCCCTTCATCTTACGGCAAAGATTAAAAATAAGGTTATAATCGATTTCACCTCTAAAACCGCTTCACTTATTCATGCGGAGGAAGCGATGCTTTATAATACCCCGATAGTTATAGGTTCAACAGGTTTTTCGGACGAAGATATAAATGTAATAAAGGGTTATAGCAAACATATGCCCGTGGTTTTATCTGGAAATATGAGCCTCGGCATTAATGTTTTATTAAGTATAATTTATGATGCGTCAAAATATTTAGGCGAAGGTTACGATTGCGAGATAGTTGAAACGCATCATAGAAAGAAAAAGGATGCTCCCAGCGGAACGGCTAAAATGCTTGCTGAATCCGTTGCTAAACAAAGAAACATCAATTTAAACGAAAAGGGCATATATGGCAGGTGCGGCAATGTAGGAGAAAGAGAAAAAGACGAAATTGGTATTTTATCGGTTAGAGCAGGGGATATAATCGGGGAACATAAAGTTATATTTGCCGGAAATGAAGAAGTTATAGAGATCACGCATAAGGCGGTTTCAAGGAATAATTTTGCAAGAGGGGCGATAAGAGCGGCTATATGGCTTAGTGAAAAAAATAAAGGATTTTATGATATGAGAGATGTGCTGGGGCTAAATAAAAATGAATAAAACAAAGTATATTTTTATTACGGGCGGCGTTGTTTCAAGTCTGGGTAAGGGCATTGCCGCAGCTTCCATAGGCGCGCTCCTTGAAGCAAGGGGACTTAATGTTACGATGCAAAAGTTAGATCCATATATAAATGTTGACCCCGGGACTATGAATCCTTTTCAGCATGGAGAGGTCTTTGTAACGGATGACGGAGCTGAAACAGACCTTGATTTGGGGCATTATGAAAGGTTTACATCCTTATCTTTGACAAAAAAGAATAATTTAACAAGCGGACAGGTTTATGATGCCGTTATCGGCAACGAAAGAAAGGGGATATATTTAGGAAAAACCGTTCAGGTTATACCCCATATAACCGATGAAATAAAAAAAAGAATAATTGACGCCGCAGAGGGCAAAGATGTGGCTATTATAGAAATCGGCGGAACTGTCGGCGACATCGAAAGCCTCCCCTTTTTGGAAGCAATAAGGCAATTTAAGCTTGACAGAGGGAAAGATAATGTTTTGTACATTCATTTGACGCTTGTGCCGTATATTAAAACAGCCGACGAACTAAAAACCAAGCCTACTCAGCATTCCGTGAAAGAACTCAGGGCTATCGGCATAGAACCTTTTATTATAATTTGCAGGGCAGATAGGGTTCTTCCGCAGGATATCAGGGCAAAAATTGCCCTGTTCTGTAATGTCGAAACAGATGCCGTTATTACGGCCAAAGATGAAGAAAGTATTTATGATGTCCCAATATCCCTTCATAACGAAGGACTTGACTCAAAAATAATAGAATCTCTTAACATTTGGGCTAAATCTCCGGACTTAAGCGAGTGGAATAAAATATCAAAGATATTAAAAAATTTGAAAAATTCCGTAACTATCGGAGTGGTCGGAAAATATGTAAATTTAAAAGAGTCCTATAAAAGCTTAAATGAAAGCCTTACACACGGCGGATTGGCAAATAATGTCAGCGTTAATATAAAATATATTAATTCCGAAGATTTTGAAACAGATGACTACATGGAAAAGTTTAAAGAGTTGTCGGATTGTTCGGGTATATTGGTTCCTGGTGGTTTCGGTTCCAGGGGAATCAATGGAATGATAAGGGTGATTAATTATGCAAGGATTAACAAAATTCCTTATTTTGGAATATGTCTTGGTATGCAGCTTTTGACGGTTGAATATGCAAGGAATGTTTTAAAACTTAATGACGCAAATTCGATCGAATTTGATGAAAAAACCCCCGATCCTATAATTCATCTTATGGAAGACCAAAAAAGTCTTGGCAAAATGGGCGGAACTATGAGGCTTGGGGCATATCCGTGTATAATACCTAAAGACACCCTTGCCTATCATATCTATATTAAAAATAGCAAAAAACAGATGCTAAACCAAAAAAACTATGTTAAGTTATATCAAAACGGCAGTCTTTTAATCAGTGAAAGACATAGGCATAGATTTGAATTTAACAACGATTATAGAGAAATATTCGAGTCTTCGGGTTTTATTTTTTCAGGTGTTTCACCCGACAATAAGCTTGTAGAGATTTGCGAGTTAAAAGACCACCCCTGGTATATCGGATGCCAGTTCCATCCGGAATTTAAATCATCGCCATTATCCCCGCACCCCTTATTTAAAGACTTTATTTTAGCGTCGGTTAAATATTTTAATATACATGATAAGTTAAAGACAAAGTCTAAAATAGGGCATGTTTCTATTATTAAAAAGGGCAAAAGAAATAAACTGGAATTTAAATCTAAAATCGTTTCGGCGGCTAAAAAAAGAGGCTAAGGTTTGAGCGCCTGCAATATATGGAAAAATTAAATGTTTTTAATAAAAACGATTTAAAATCATTATTAAACTTTAAATTCGATAATGTTTATCCCTTTATTATAGCAGGACCGTGTGTTATCGAGGATTTTAAAACACTTGAGGGTATTGCTTCCGTTTTAAAGGATTATTCGGAAGAACTTAATTTTAATTTGATATTTAAAGCATCTTACGATAAAGCCAATAGAACATCGGTTCATTCTTTTCGCGGTCCCGGCATAGATAAAGGGCTTGAAATGCTTTTTGAAATTAAAACAAGATACGATATTCCGATATTAAGCGATGTCCACAGTGCCTGCGACATCGAAAAGGCTAAAGATGTTCTCGATATAATTCAAATACCGGCTTTTTTGTCAAGGCAAACGGATATATTAACCTGTGCGGCAAAAACAAGCAGAATCATAAATGTTAAAAAGGGGCAGTTTTTAGCCCCGTGGGATACAAAACATATTGTCGAAAAGATCAGGTTTGCAGGAAATAATAAAATCATTTTAACCGAAAGAGGCGTTAGCTTTGGTTACAATAACCTTGTCGTAGATTTTAGAGCTTTGCCTATAATGAAGGAATTTGGGGCGCTTGTTGTTTTTGATGCGACTCATAGCGTGCAGTTTCCCGGAGGTTCAGGTTCCAGTTCTTCCGGTGAAAGAAGGCATGTTATGCCGCTTGCAAGAGCGGCTTCCGCAGTGGGGGTTGACGGTATTTTTTTTGAAGTTCACCCCGACCCGCCGCGGGCTTTAAGCGATTCGGCAAATTCCGTTTATCTGTCGTCTTTTAAAAATGATTTAAAAAATGTTCTCGAAATATCTAAATATAGCGGAACAGGACAGGACTAATGAAAGAGTTAAATATATTGGAAACAGCCCAAGATGTTTTAAAGATAGAGGCCGATTCAATAATGGCGCTAATAGGCAGGCTTGACGATAATTTTGCCAAAATGGTCGATTTACTTATCGACATTAAAGGGAAGGTAATTCTTACAGGCATAGGCAAATCGGGAATTATAGCAAGGAAAATATCCTCAACCTTAGCGAGTACAGGCACCCCGTCCTTTTTTATGCACCCTGCGGAGGCTTCCCACGGCGACTTAGGAATGATCGGTCATGATGATGCCATTATTGTGTTATCCAATAGCGGCAACACAAAAGAAATTATATCCATACTCCCCAGTATTAAACTTATAGGAGCTAAGATTATAGGATTTTCTGGAAATAAAAACTCGCAACTTTATGAACTTTCGGATTATTTTTTTGATGTTTCCGTCAAAAAAGAGGCTTGCCCGTTCAATATTGCTCCAACCGCAAGCACAACGGCACAGCTTGCTATCGGAGACGCTCTTGCGGTCTCGTTATTAAAAAGGAGAAATTTCCTTGAAGATGATTTTGCAAGACTTCACCCTGGAGGCTCGATAGGAAAGAAATTTTTAAAAGTTTCGGATATAATGCACAAAGAAAAGGAAATTCCGCTGGTAAAAGAATCGGCTTTGTTAAATGAAGCAATCATCGAAATGAATTCAAAAAGGTTGGGGCTAACCGGTGTTATTAGTAGCGAAAATTTTTGTCTTTGCGGAATTATAGTAGATGGGGATTTAAGAAGAGCGCTGCTCGATTCTGCGGAAAACATATTTAACAAACCGGTTAAGGATATTATGACGGCAAATCCTAAGACTGTGGTTAAAGACACCCTTGCGGTTAGCGCTTTAAAGAAAATGGAGGATTTAAAGATTACATCGCTTTTTGTCGTCGAATCTTTGGATAATCCTGTACCCATAGGAGTTATACATATACACGATATAGTAAAGGCGGGCATATCAGGTTATTAACCATATTAAAAATAATCATTTTGAAATTATTTTGATAGGCAGGTTATGAGTTTGGATATAAATTTAGATTTTAGCGAAATTGAGATTCTTGTTTTTGATGTTGACGGAGTATTAACGGACGGAAGAATACAAATATCGGAGTCCGGGGTTGAAACCAAAACATTTTTTGCTAATGACGGCGCGGGAATAAGGCTTGCAAAAAAAATGGGGCTTAAAGTAGGCTTTATATCCGCGAGGACAAGCAATGCCGCAGGTATCAGGGTGAAAGAGCTTGGCGTGGATTTCTATATAGAAGGATGCAGAGATAAGTTCAATTCTTTAAAACCAATTCTAAAGGAGTATAACCTTGATTTTAAAAATTTGTTTTACATGGGTGATGATATAGTCGATATTGAACTTTTAAAAATGGCCGGTATTTCGGCATCCGTTCCTGATGCTCCAAAATATGTAAGGGATTATGCGGATTTTGTTACGGAAAAAAGCGGAGGACACGGCGCGGTAAGGGAAGTTTGCGATATTATCCTTGAGAAAAAAGGGCTTTTACTTAATTTTTTAAATGATTTAAATAAAAATGGGTTTTAAGGAAATTAACCGGCAAATTTTAAGAAAAATAGCCCTCATTCTCGGTATTGTATTTCTTTCGGTACTTGCTTTTTTTTTAATTCTTCACTATATAAATATTAAAAAAGGATTATTAAATTTAAATATATCGAAGGGATATATAAGTTTAAAGAAGGTAGATTACAAATTTTTTAAAAGTGGCGCGCTTACTTACGAAATATTTTCAAAAAGTTTAAATTATTCATCCCCCAAAAAGAACATAATTAAACTAAACGGCGTAAAAGCGTATATTTACGGAAAAAACAAAAAACCCGCATATGTTATAATAGGAAAATATGGACGCTTGAATGTCGTTTCAAAAAATGTCACTATTTCAGGCGGCGTTATAATAAAAGATATTATTAACGGGTCGTATATGAAAGCAAAATTAATATACTATTTTGCAAAGGATGATAAAATTGTCGCCCCGGGTTATATGAAGATTAAGAGTAAAAACTATTACATTTCAGGGAGCGGGTTAGTGTTTTATATTAAAAAAAGAATTTTTATTTTAAACAAAGATGTTCATTTTATGTCTTATAGGAGAATCAAATGAGATATTTATTTTTTTCCATCTTCCTATTCCTATTTTTGGCGTGTTCTTTCTTTATCGCCCCCCAAAAAGGGTTTGGATTAAAATCTAAAACGGTTAAGGCATTAAATAAACAGGTTAAACCTTCCAAAATTAATATAACATCGGATTCCCTTGTGGTTAACAATAAAAGTAAGGTGGCGATATTCTCGGGCCATGTTATAGCCATTAAAGGCAACCTTAAGATTTTGTCTAACATATTGCATGTCTTATATACGAAAAAGAATAAAATAAAGATGCTTATTGCAACAGGCAATGTTCATATTATCAAAGGAAAAGACAATATTACGGGTGGAAAAGCCGTTTATCGCAACAAATCTAAAATTGCGATAATTACAAAAAATCCGGTAGCTTATGAGGGTAAAAATAAAATAGTCGGAGAAAAAATCATGATTAACTTTAAGACCGGCATTTCAACAGTTTTGGGCGGTATTAAAAAGAGGGTTAATGCCACGGTTTATTCAAATAAATCTTTAACGATTAAGCCTTCAAAAAAAACTTTAAAAAAGGAAAAAAATAAAAACAATAAATGATTAAAACCGTCAATTTAGTAAAAAGGTTTAAAAAAAGAGTTGTGGTAGATAATGTTACCTTAGAGATAAAAACAGGGGAAATTACAGGCCTTTTGGGCCCAAACGGCGCAGGCAAAACTACAACATTCAATATGATTTCAGGGATGTTAAAACCTGACAGCGGTTCCATATTTTTAGAAGATGTCGATATTACTAAGATGCCTATGTATAAAAGAGCAAGGCTTGGCATAGGATATTTGCCTCAGGAAACATCCGTTTTTAGAAAACTTACAACTGAACAAAATTTACTAGCCATTTTTGAATTATTAAAAATATCCGATAAGGAAAAAGAAAAAAGGCTCGATGAATTAATAGGAAAATTCGGTCTTGAAAAGGTTAGAAAATATTCGGTTATGAGTTTATCCGGCGGCGAAAGAAGAAGAGTCGAGGTCGCCCGCTCCCTGATTTTTTCTCCCAAATTTATTCTTCTTGACGAACCGTTTTCGGGAATAGATCCAATCGCGGTTGAGGATATGCAGGATATACTTATCAAATTGAAAAATGAATCCATAGGCATACTAATAACTGATCATAATGTCAGGGAAGCCCTTAGAATATGTGATAGCGCCTACATAATCAACGACGGCAAAATTATAGAAAACGGCGAGCCTTCCCATATTATTTCAAGCAGTGTTGTTAAGAGATTTTTCCTTGGAGAGAAATTTAACATAGACATCTGAATAATAATTCATATTGTATCCAAAATTCCGATTATCTGTTTTATAATTCTACATAATGATATATAATATAATATGTAAAGGGATTTATAGCCAGTCAACCCGTAGACCTTTGCGGCGGGCAAAAAGGTATCTTTATTTTAATTTTAAGGATGATTTGAGTTTAAATATGGGCAATATAGAATTAAGACAAAATTTGAAATTAACGCAGCAATTGGTTATGACCCCGCGTCTTCAGCTTGCGATAAAAATGTTGGCGTTAAACAATATTGAACTTGCCGATATGATAAAGCAGGAAATATCGGAAAATCCTATTATTGATATCGATTCTGCCGTTTTCATGGAGGAAGTCAAAAAAGAGGCGCTACTTGAAAATATTAAAAATTTGGTAAAAGACGACAATATAAAATCAAACAATGATGCAGAATCAGGCGAACGCCCTATAATTCTTGAAAGGGATGCAGATTTAGATAATTCATCGTTTTACGACAGCGAAGCTAGGCAAAGCTCATCCGCAATCAAGGAAATGGCGCAATATTTGGTAAATTATGACGAGCAGCTTCTTGATTTATCTAAGGGTAACAGCGGCGACTATAAGTATCACGACAAGAACTATATAATCGAAAATAGTTTTTATACAGGAAAGACCTTATATGAATCTATAATGGAACAGGTAATGACCGGCGATTTTTCTTTTCAAGAGATTAAACTTTCGGAGTATATCGCAGGAAACTTAGATTCAAACGGCTTTCTGGCTATTTCAAGACAAGAGCTTGCGGATTATGTAACCCGCAATAATATATTAATTAAAAAAAAGGACAACGAGAATACCAATATCGATAAATTTATAGATATCACCTTAAATAAGATAGGCAGGCTTGAACCTGTGGGTTTAGCGGCTGAGGGTACTATATCCAGCTTATTGATTCAGGCCGATTATTATTTTGAAGGCGATGATTTGCTTAAAATTATAATCAAAAATTATTTAAAGGATGTCGCAAATAAAAATTATCAGAAGATTTCTAAAGAAACGGGAAAGAATACTAAATGCATATTGGACTGCATTGAAAGGCTTAAAAGTTTAAATCCGAGACCTGCGGGCAATTTTGGTCAGGCAGAGACAAGGTTCATAGTGCCTGATTTATACTTAAAAAAAATTAAAGGAAAATATGTTGTTTTTATGGACGATAATTATATTCCGCAGATTAAAATTAGTTCTTACTACAAAAAGGTGCTTAACGGAGAAATAGTCTCTGGTCCCGAGATGAAAGATTATGTCGAAGAGAGATTTAAATCGGCATTGTGGTTAATTAAAAGTATCAATACCAGGAAGGAAACTATTCTAAAAATAGCCGAGTTAATAGTCGATAGGCAAAAAGATTATTTCGATAACGGAATAGGAAACTTAAAGCCCTTGATATTGAAAGATATTGCTTCCGAGTTGAATATTCATGAATCAACGGTATCAAGAGCAACATCCAATAAATATCTAAGCACGCATTTGGGAGTTTTCGAACTTAAGAGTTTTTTTTCCGGCGTGTCTTACGGGGATTCATCATCGGAAAATGTCATGGCAAGGATAAAAAAGATTATAGCCATGGAAAATATTACAAGGAGGGTTTATCATGATAATGAAATAACGGATTTGCTGAAAAAGGACGGAATAATTATCGCTCGCAGGACAATAGCCAAATACAGGGAAATTATGAATATACCGCCGTCGAACCAAAGGAACAAGTTAATTAAAATCATTAAATAAATACAATAAATTAATCAAGGAGATGACGCAAATGAACATAGTGGTTACATTTAAACATATCGGTTCAAGCGATGCTATAAGACAATATGCCGAATCAAAGGTCTTAAAACTCGAAAAGTATTTGAATAATATTATGGAGGCTTATATAACTCTTAGTATGGAACGAGTTGAACATAAGGAGTCCGGTGTTGCTCAGATTAAATTATCGGCTAAGAATTTAGATATTAACGCCGAGGAGAAATCTTCCGATATTTATAGCGCTATCGATTTACTGATGAAAAAGGTTGAGTCTCAGATTAAAAAACATAAAGAAAAGAATAGAAGAAAGGATTATGAGGATAAAGGCCTTACCGAAATATTGGAGGAGGAAAATCTTCCTGATGTAGAAATAAAAGAAGATTACGAAAAACGCCCTCTTAGTATAGAGGAAGCGGTGCAAAAGCTTAAAAAAAGAAACAAAGATTTTATAATTTTTAAAGATAAAATATCTTCAAAAATATCTTTTATTTTTAAAGGTGAAGACGGGAGTTTTTCACTTATTGCGCCGGATTTATGATGATATGGAAGAAAATGAAGCATTCAAGCCAAATATTCTTTTAATTAGCGGGATTTCAGGTTCAGGAAAATCGTCCGCATTAAAAATACTCGAGGATAGAGGCTTTTTTTGCGTTGATAATATGCCGATGATGCTTCTTCCAAAATTTTTTGAATTAGGTTTATCGGCAAAATTAATAAATATACTATTTATTGTCGATATAAGAGAAAAAAGTTTTTTAAATGAATTCGAAGATTATGTTAAATTTTTAAGATTAAAATCCTCATTTTTTAAATACATATTTTTTGAAGCAAGGGATGAAGTTGTTATAAAAAGATATTCCGAAACAAGGAGAAAACACCCGTTAGCCGCAGACGATATTAATATCGCAATTAAAAAAGAACGATACCTGCTTAACAATATAAAACTTCATGCCGACGTGGTTTTAGATACGACAGACGTCAATATTCACGATTTAGAGAGTATTTTATTGCCTCATATAGGGGATATAATATATAACTCTACATTTGCGGTAAAGATATTGTCTTTTGGTTTTAAATACGGCTTGCCATTGGAAGCGGATACAATTTTTGATGCAAGATTTATTTCAAATCCTTTTTTTGTTCCATCATTAAAAGACCTTACCGGTTTTAACAGGGAAGTCAGGGAATATGTGCTGTCTTTTAATGAGGCAAATAAATTTATAGAATATATAACAGATTTTTTAACTTTTAGTATTCCTCTTTACAGGAAAGAAAACAAATCTTACTTTACGGTTGCGATAGGTTGTACCGGCGGGGTTCATAGGTCTGTCGTTATTGCCGAGGAGATTAAAAACAGATTAGGTAATATAAATGATGAATATGGCATATCATACTACCATAGGGATGTTAATAAATAACAACAAACTTTTGAATTGACACCGCTTAGCAGTTATTATATTATAATAACATCTTTTTAGAAAAAGGTTAAAGAATGATTTTACTAAGGAGACTATTAATTTTTAAAGGAAGGTGAATAAAATGAACTTTAAAAATGGAAGTTTTATTTTTACATCCGAATCTGTGACAGAAGGTCACCCGGATAAAATTTGCGATAAAATATCGGATTCAATACTTGATGCTTTTATAAAACAGGATAAGTATTCAAAAGTTGCGCTGGAAACGATGGTTACAACAGGTCTTGTTGCAATTGCAGGGGAGGTTACATCAAACGGTGTTGTAAACTATCAAGATTTAATCAGAAGCGTAATAAAAGAAATAGGCTATGATGATTCTTCCACGGGATTTGATTATAAAAGCTGCGGAATCATTACGGCTGTGGGCAGACAATCTTCCGATATAAGAATGGGAGTAGAAAGAGCTAAAGAAGAAGACCAGGGGGCAGGAGATCAGGGACTTATGTTTGGTTACGCAACATCTGAAACCCAGGATTTTATGCCAGCCCCAATTTATTATGCCCATAAACTTTCTAAAAGACTCGCCGATGTTAGAAAAAACAAGGTTTTAGATTTTATAAGACCTGACGGAAAGACTCAGGTATCCGTTAAATACGAAAATAATGAAGTTTCTAAAATTGCCTCCGTCGTTCTTTCAACCCAGCACGCCGAATCGGTTTCTCAGGAAAGGCTTAAGGACGCCGTTATAGAAGAGGTGATTAAAAAAGTGCTGCCGGCGGAGCTTTTAGATAATGATACAAAGTTTTATATAAATCCCACAGGCCGTTTTGTTATTGGCGGGCCGCATGGCGATACGGGACTTACAGGAAGAAAAATTATCGTCGACACTTATGGAGGAATGGGAAGGCACGGCGGTGGAGCTTTTTCGGGGAAGGACCCATCCAAGGTTGATAGAAGCGGGTCGTATATGGCAAGGTTTATCGCTAAAAATGTTGTTGCAAGCGGGCTTGCGGAAAAGTGCGAGGTTCAAGTCGCCTATGCGATAGGTATAGCCGAGCCTATTTCAGTTATGGCAAATACTTTTGGTACAGGGATATATAGCGATGAAGTTATTTCTAATGCCGCGTGTAATGTGTTTGACTTAAGGCCGTATAATATAGTAAAAACGCTTAACCTTTTAAGGCCTATTTTTGCCAAGACATCTAACTATGGTCATTTTGGCAGGCCGGACGATGATTTTATTTGGGAAAAGCTTGTTAAAGTTAAAGAGCTTAAAGAAGAGGCTCTTAATTTAAGCAAGGTTAAGGCTTTCGTTTAAAAATTTTGTAAATGAAAATTCAAATAAAAAGACTTTAAAAGATATAAAAATATAAAAGGAGACAAGATGGCGGATATAAAGGATATTAAGCTTGCAAAACAGGGTAAAGAGAGAATCTTATGGGCGGAACAAGATATGCCTGTTTTGTCGTTGATAAAAGAACAGTTCGCCGAAAAAAAGCCGTTTAAGGGTTTAAATATGGGGTTATGCCTTCATGTTACGGCGGAAACGGCTAATCTTGCCAGAACATTAAAGGCCGGCGGCGCCAATGTTTATTTATGCGCTTCTAATCCTCTTTCGACTCAGGACGATGTTGCAGCCTCTTTAGTTAAAGATTTCGACATAGATATTTACGCAATTAAAGGGGAGGATTCAAAAACTTACTACGAACACATAGACAGCGTCTTAGGCGCTAAACCGAATGTTACTCTTGATGATGGAGCGGACCTTATATCCGTTATACATAAAAAGTATAAAAAATTAATTAAAAATATAAAAGCCTCAATGGAAGAAACAACCACTGGCGTAATAAGACTTCGTTCTATGGAAGCCGCAGGAGAACTTAAAATACCCGTTATAGCGGTAAACGATGCCGATGCCAAACATCTTTTTGATAACAGATACGGAACAGGTCAATCAACCATAGACGGTATTATCAGGGCGACCGATATGCTGCTTGCCGGTAAAAATTTCGTAGTAATGGGTTATGGCTGGTGTGGAAAAGGGCTTGCATTACGGGCAAGAGGTATTGGCTCCAATGTTATTGTTACAGAGATTGACCCTGTTAAGGCTTTAGAAGCTATAATGGATGGGTTTAGAGTTATGAAGGGCACCGATGCCGCCAAAATCGGAGATATTTTTTGCACCGTTACAGGCGATATAAATGTTATAAACAGTGAACACTTTGAAAATATGAAAGACGGCGCTATTGTTTCAAATTCGGGTCATTTTGATGTCGAAATCAATATAAATAAGCTTAAAAAAATGGCAAAGTCGGTAAAAAAGGTAAAGGATTTTGTCGAAGAATACAGGCTTAAAGACGGCAAAAGAATATATTTGTTAGCCGAGGGCAGGCTTATTAATCTTGCGAGCGCTCACGGACATCCGGCAAGTGTTATGGATATGAGTTTTTCCGTACAGGCTCTTTCGGCAGAGTTTGCGGTTTTAGGAGAGATTATGCCTCCCAGGGTTTATAATGTTCCAAAGGAAATAGATGAAAAGATCGCATCCTTAAAATTAAAGTCAATGGGGGTTGAAATAGATACACTTACAGAGGAGCAAATAAACTACTTAAAGTCGTGGCAGGAAGGAACATGAAAAAATAAATGGTTCAGATTCAGATCATATAAGTATTTAATGCCCTTAAGCGTAAAAAATTCATCTAAGATTTTTTTTCCTTTGAGGTTAATGTTTTCAAAAAGCAGATAAGACTGCCCTCCTGTGAAAGTAATGTCCAAATCATTAATATCACAATTATAATAATTACAAATATTTTCGATAAATCCTTTAATTAAAAATATAGTTCCGTTATATATCCCTGACGTTATAGACAATTCGGTATTTGTCTCTATCAGTTTTAGTGGTTTTGTCGTATCTTTTGCAACTTTTACAATATTTACCGATGGAAGTTTTTCGGTTGATTGATGAAGGCAGGCGGCAAGCGAGGGTAACCCGGGGAAAATAATCCCGCCTAAAAAGTTTCCCTTTTCATCAACCACATCAATAGTTAAAGCGGTTCCTAAATCTACGACGATTTGAAATTTTTGACTTATAAAATAGGCATAACTTATGTTTGCAATCCTATCAGAACCTAATCGTTCAGGGTTTTCCGCGCAAATATGGATATTTAATTTTATTTTTGACGAAATAAATAAAGGATTAATCTTAAATTTTTTGAAAAAATCTTTATAAACATGGTCTATTGAAGGAACGACAGAGGAAATGCAAGCGCCCCGTATATCTTTTAAATTAAAATTTTTAGATAAAATTTTTTTTAAATCATTTAAAGAAGAGATTTTGAATGTATCTATCCTGAATGTTTTAACTATATTGCTTTTTTCATCGAATATTCCAAAAACGGAAGATGAGTTTCCAATATCGCATGTTAATAGCATAGCATATTAAAGATGTTTTAAAAGATATTTTAAAGGTATATTTCGCCGGAAACAACCTTCTCGAGTTCATTTTCACCTGTTTTCAAAAGGAGCGCTCCTTTTGAATCTATTCCGACAACCTGACCTTTAACCCTTCTATCTTTAATATTTATCTCTATTTCCTTGCCTATCATGCCAAAGTATTTTTGATAATATTGGAGAACGGATGATAAACCGGTGGATAAAAACATTTCATAATATTTATCGAATTTGTTGAGAATAGAAATAATAAGTTTATTTCTATTTATAAGGATGCTTGACCCGTTTATTTTTTTTGATTCTATTAAAAGGGATGTGGCAATATCTTTTATGCCGTCTTCTATATCTTTTTCTTCAAGGTTAACATTCATTCCGATACCCACAATAATATGCTCTATTATCATATTTTGCGTGCTCATTTCGGTTAGTATTCCTGAAACCTTTTTCGAGTCTATAAGGATGTCATTTGGCCATTTAATTTGAGGTTTTAAAGAGGTAACCTCTACTATTGCGTCGGCAACAGAAACAGCGGCTAAAATTGTCATTCCTTGAGCTACTTCGGGGCTGAATTTAGGTTTTAATATTATAGACATATATATATTGCAGCCGCAAGGAGATGTCCAAACTTTTCCATTCCTTCCCCTTCCCTTTTCTTGATAGTCCGATATCACAACGCTGCCGTTCTTTACCCCCTTAACTGAAAGTTCCCTTGCTAATGTATTAGTGGAATCCACTTTTTCTTCATAATATATGTTTTTACCAATAAAAGGACCCTTCAAATTTTTTTTAATTTCAAAAATGTCGATATAATTAGCATCGCTGATTTTCAATTTCATACTTTTCAAATCGTCTTCACCCATTTTAAATAACCCCTTCAAGTTTTTGGAAATTTATTTATAAATTAATAAAAAAGTACAACTAACCATTAACTTCATAGTTATATTTTACACTATTTTAATTTAAAATTTAACTAAATAATAAAATTCAAGGAAAAATCGGCAGGAACAATAGAATTAGTCAGTGAACCCATAGAGATATAATCTACCCCGGAATCTTGCGCTATTTTTCTTAACTTATCTATGGTTATATTTCCGGAAGCCTCTACCAATGCCTTTCCATTTATCAATTTAACGGCATTTTTCATTGTCAAGGCGTCCATATTGTCAAGCATAATTATATCTGTTCCGGCTTCAAGGCATTCTTTTACCTCGTCTATAGTTGTTGTTTCTACTTCTATTTTAAAATTGAATCCCGAATAGTAATCCTTCACCATCTTTAAAGCGTTTTTTATGCCCCCTGCTAATTTAATATGATTGTCTTTTATTAATATCCCCGATGATAAATCGAACCGGTGGTTTTCGGCGCCTCCCACCTTAACGGCATATTTTTGTAATAGCCTTAAACCGGGAATTGTTTTTCTTGTGTCTAAAACTTTTGTTTTAAGTCCTTCAAGCTCTTTTCTGGCTAGGTTTGCAACTGTTGCAATGCCGGATAAGTGTTGAATAAAATTGAGAGCTGTTCTTTCCGCATAAAGTATAACGCTTGCCTTTGCTTTGAGAAGTATCACCTTTTGAGATTTTAAAATCGGATCACCCTCTTGAACCAAAAAATTTATTTCATAGTTATGTTTAGAGACTATATCAAAAACCATTGAGAATATTTGCAAGCCGCAAACAACCCCATTTTCTTTTGCGGTAACATCGCATAGGATTTCAGGATCATTTTTGAGGGTAATGGCATCCGTCGTAATATCTCCACTCTTTATGTCTTCGCTTAAAGCATTATATATGAGGGGTTTTACTTGAGATTCAAATAAATGCATATTTTTAGCTTATATGTATGGTGCCGCGCTTAATTATCGGTTGCCATCCGCTTAATTTTTTCCACTTCTTCTTTGACAAGCCTTTCGATAATTTCAGGCAGCATATTTTTTATATTTTCAATTACTTGAGGCTTAATTTCCTCCAGCGCTTTTTGTATCGAATTTTTTAATAATTCGTCTAATTTTATCAGGTTTTGTTCATTTAAAATTTCCAATTTTAATCCCCCTTCCGTTGAAATTTCATTTTCGGGTATAATATTTCCCTTATTTGATTTATTTAAATTAAGTTCCGTTAAATTTATAATATCTTTATTTAATTCCGGTTCCGATTCCGTTTTGTAAAGGTTTTCGGGTTCTTCGGATATTTTACTGTTCATTTCCTTTTCAAGATTTTCTTCAGGTATTTTTATTTTATTGCTAATCTCTAACTTTAATCCTTTCTCATCTTCGGGCTTGTTAGAAGTAGAATCCGCCCCCGCCCTTTTATTAAGTTTTTGAAATTCTTTAAAGATGGCATCGTCTTTAAAAAGATTTTCAAAAGCTTGACTTAATTCTGCAGAATCGATGTTGACCGTATTATTGGATTCATAATGGGCAGAATCATCTTCATTTGCTTTTTTGGCGTCTTCGGTTTTGGCGGTTGCTATAAAAGTTTCGGAAGGTATAACCGTTGCGGTTTCGACACTATTTTTATCTGTTTCTTTAGTTTTAAATTCTTTAATTTCAAATGATGAAATATCATATATTTTTGAACCTTGCCGAGTCTCGTTTTCATTTGTCTTTTCAGGGGCGGTGTCTATAATTCCTAATATTCTTTTTATTTTTGAAAGGAAAACCTCTTTTTCGAACGGCCTGTATATAAACCCGTTAACTCCGCTCTTGACGAGAAGTTCCCTTTCATTATCCGACAAATCCGAAGGAACTAAAAGAAGAAGAGGCACTTCCGACAAACTTTTGCCATTTTTAATTTCGGAAATGTTTTTTTTGATTTCGGTGTTGACCGAATTGTAACTTAATATAACAATATCAGGATTAAAATCTTTGGCTATTTTAAATAAAGATGACGGTTCGCTAATCGAATTTAAATTGAAGTCAGGGTTATTTATGAATATAGTTGCAACAGCTCTTTGCATTGATTCGCTGTCGTCGATAAAAATTATGTTATATGCCATTATAACCTCCTGTATCTTAAAATTTAATAAATTCTAAATCTCTAAATCGTTAATATTTTAATTTTAAAACATGTTTAAAATATATGCAGTTTTTGTTATACTATTATTTATTATTTTTAATATTTAAGGTTAATTTTAATATTATTAAATAGTATAGTCAATAATTTATTATTTTAGCATAAATTAAATTTATTATTTTTCAAAAAAACTTTGATTTATTCATTTGAATCAGGCGTTTTTCATTAAGTTATGTCAACAATCGATAAGTACATATTTAAACAATTTATCCCCCCTTTTATATTCGGACTTTTAATATTTACCTTTAGCATTACGATAAATAGGATTTTGCTGCTTACCGAAATGGTGCTCAATAAGGGGGTTAGCATTACCGCCGTGCTAAAGCTTGCCAGTTTAACGATACCCGATTTTATGATAATAACCCTCCCCATATCTTTTTTGCTTGCAGTATTAACGGTTTTTGGAAAAATGACGCAGGACAACGAAATTATGGCATTAAAGGTTTCCGGCGTTTCCATTTTTAGGCTTACAAAGCCGGCGCTTCTTTTTGCTTTGATACCGCTAGCCATCTCGATTTTATTCTCTTTTTATATGGCTCCGAGATTTAACTTTTTTTTTAGGGTGCTTGCGATAAAAGAATTTAAAAAAGCGGCGCTTTCGGCATTAAAAAAAAATGCTTTTACGAATAAATTCGGGAAATTAAAGATTTTTGTCAAGGATGTTAATACGGCCAAATCGACCTTAAAGGGTATTTTTATATTAAATAATGTGCATAACAGACCGGAAACATTAATTGCTAAAACAGGAGCTATCGTTTATAATCAAAAACAAAATACACTGTATTTTTATTTAAAAAACGGCATAATCCAAAACCAAGATCCAGGTTCTAAAAATTTTTGGATGTTACATTTTAATACATATAAAATAAATATAAAATTAAAAGGACTTTCATTTCCTGGCAAAGATAGTTCTGTTCATTTTATGACATTTTCAAAGCTGGCAAGAAAATATTTATCGGAAAGGAATAGCAGGATAAAAAATATTTATCTTATATATTTATATAAAAAAATTGCCATTCCCCTTGCAACAATATTATTTGTATTTATCGGTTTGCCTCTCGGGATGTTTTTGGAAAAACGAAGCCTGTTTCTGGCGATTTCTTACACGATAATTATCGTGGTGGCTTATTATATTTTGTTTACGTCGGGTTTTTATCTGTCGCTAAGAAATCAAATCAACCCGATTATCGGCGTTTGGGGGGCGGATTTATTTCTTTTTGTTTCCGGAGTTATATTATATTTAAAGGCCCTTTTAAGATAATGATAATTTAAGATAATGATAATTAAAACGATATTATGAAAATAAAAATATTACAAAGATATTTATTAGCCGAATTTTTTAAATATTTGATTGTCGCCCTTTTAAGTTTAGCCGCTTTTTATGTTGTGGTGGATTTTATTTCCAATATAGGCGCTTTTACAAAACATTCTCCAGAGATCAGCTATGTGATTCTTTATTTTTTATACAAACTTCCGGAAATAGTTTATAGAGTGCTTCCGTTATCCATCCTCCTATCGACTTTACTTACTATTACATTCCTTAATAAAAACAATGAGATAATTACTATAAAGTCTTCTGGTTTAAGCATGCTAAGGTTCTTTATGCCGTTAATTTTGGCAGGGATTATAGTATCGATATCGGCTTTTTTTCTTTCTAATTTTATTGCCGTTAAGACCAATATATTAAGGAGATTCGTAATGCAAAGGTATATTAACAAAAATACATCTTATAAAATAAGCTCGGTTTACAGGTACAGGACAAAAGATATTATGATTCATTACAAAAATTATATTATTACGGCAAAATCTTTAGACTTGTCAAAGAATATAATTAAAGGCGTCAATATTTATGTGTTTGGCAATCATTTTATCTTAAATAAAAGATATATCGCGGAAGAAGGATATTTTAAAGATAAGAATCTTAATCTAATTAATGGGCAATTAGATGAATTTAAATTTCAAAATAAATCTAAATTTTCGGAAAAATTTTTTAAAAATGTAGAAATCCCGATCAATTTAAACTTAAACTTTTTTAAATCTTATAATCTAAGACCTGAATTTCTTTCTATAATCAGTCTTTCAAAAATGCTTGCAGTTGCCAAAAAAACGGAATCGGGCTTTAATTATATTCTTACAGGTTTTTATTCTAAATTATCTTTCCCAATCATAAATCTAATTCTTATACTTATCGGTATTTCAGTTGGATTATTGCTGGAAAAGAAAGGAGGCGCTCCCATTGTAATAGGAATAAGCATAGCATTTGCCTTTACCTGGTGGATTATTAATTCTATCGCTCTGTCACTTGGGGAATCATCTCAGTTAAATCCCCTTTTAGCCGCATTTATGGCAGATATTATATTTTTGTTATTTGGTATTTATCTTATGGCAGATATAGATTAGACGGATTAAATGAAAGTTATACCTCAAAGGTTAATCCATCATAGGCGGGTATAAAATTATCATTTGCACCAAGGTTTTTGATTTTGATTTCTTGGTAATCGATATTATGCCCCATGTGGGTAAAGTATGTCTTATGGGGGTTTATTCTTTTGGAAACGGCTATTGCTTCATCAATGGATAGATGTGTCGGGTGGGGTTTATATCTCAGCGCGTCAATCATCAATACCTTCAGATCGTTTAATAATGCAAAAGATGTCTCAGGTATCTTCGAGACATCGGTAATATATGCAAAATCATTTATTCTATAACCGTTTATCAGGTTGTTGCCATGATAAACAGGAATAGCCGTTATACTTAATCCATTAATTTCAATCTTGTCTTTTAATATGTATGGTATGAGATTAGGCTTGCTTGAAAGAGTTTTTTCTTTAAATATGTAATCGAATTTATTTTTAATGAAATTTATTGCGGTTTCTGAGGCATATATAGGTATTGGAGCCTTTTTGACGTAGTTAAACATCCTTAAATCATCTATGCCGAAAAGATGGTCTGCGTGCGTGTGGGTGTATAAGACAATGTCAATGTTTTTTACATTAAACCTTAGCGCCTGGGTTCGTAAATCAGGAGTGGTATCTATTAAAATATTTAGATTATTTTCCGAGACAAGAACCCCTGGCCTTAATCTTTTATTTTTTGGATTGGTCGAGGTGCAAATTTTACAATTACAGCCGATTAATGGAACTCCTGTTGATGTGCCGCAGCCTAATACTAATACTTTCATATTTTTTTATGATACAATAAAATCTACAGTAAGTAAATAATTAAGCCGGAATTAAGAAATTAAAAATTAATAAAATGAATGAAAAAATCAGGCTGTTTTTAATTAAGTTTGTGGCTATTTTTGCCATTATCCTATTTTTTTCTCCAAAAGTTTTCGGGATGTCAAAAATTTCGGATGTGATAGTAACGTCTTATAACAAAAATAGCGTTATTTTATATTTTAAGGTACGCAAGGCTTTTAATAAAGATTTAAAAAAGGCAATTTTAAGCGGGTTTCCCGTAAAATTTCGATTTTATGTTAAAGTAAAGAGCGAACCGGCGGGAAAAATCTTATATGAGCATGTTTTAATAAATTCTATAAGATACGACGAATTAAATAATTATTTTATTATAAGATATAATTATGACGGTAAATCAGGTAAAAAATTAATAGTAAGGTCATTTAACAGGGCGTTAATCTATATGGCCGAGGTGCAAAATTTACTGATACGCATAAAAAGGAATTTTAAGCTTAACCATAAATATTTAATAACCATAAGAGGGGTTTTAGGTACATTCCATATCCCGTTTCCTCTTAATTATATTCCGTTTTTTACCAACTATTTCCTGATGACCACAAATACATACAGTCTTAAATTTATTTATTAAGGATATATTAAAAATATAAGATGAAAAACAAGAATAAATCAATCGAAAAAATCAGAATAAAAAGAGAGATTATATTTATAATCGTAACGATATTTTTGATAATAGTTTCAACCTTTATAGAAGTCAGGATGACTTCTACAACAAATGTGTCCTTAACATCTAAGATTATTATTTATGCTTATATAAATATAACCCTCATCCTATTTTTATTTATGTTTTTTTTGGTGATAAGGAATGTAATCAAACTGCTTGTAGAAAGAAAAATGAAGGTTACAGGGGCTAAGCTAAGGACAAAATTGGTCTCTTTGTTTGTAATAGTAAGCCTTGTTCCATCTATATTTATGTTTCTCGTAATAATAGCGACCGGTTTTACTGCAAATATTATAAATAATTGGTATACGCCAAAAATTGAAAAGGCGATGGGTTATGCAATAGACATTGCAAGATTTTATCATAAACATAACGCGGGAGAAAATGAAAAGATTGCCCATAAAATGTATTGGCTCTCTAGTTTTTATAAAAAATATTCACAGATAGGGTTTATAAAAAATCCTATGGAAACAACATATCTTATATTTTTTTCTATATTTACTCTTATTATTTTATTTATTTCTTTATGGGTTGGATTTTACCTGTCAAAAAAATTGACAAAACCAATAATAGATTTGGTGGAGGGAACCAAAAAGGTGGCTTCGGGGGATCTTAATACCTTAGTTCCGGTAAGTTCCAATGACGAAATAGGGATGCTTATAGATTCTTTTAATGTTATGGCAAGGGATTTAAATAAAAATAAGCAAGCATTGGAAAAAGCGAATGTCAATTTAAGAGCGGTTAACGAAGAAATTGATAGAAGAAGGAAATATATGGAGATAATTCTTAAAAATATTCATGCAGGAGTTATCGCCATAGATATAGCGGGTAAAATTAGGAGTATAAATAATGCCGCAGAGGATATGTTTGATATAAATTATAAAGAGGCGATTAACCTTCATTACAAAGATGTTTTTGACAAAACGGTGTTTTCGGATATAAGGGCAATAATTAAGGATCTTACGGGGGAAAATAAAGAAAGTATAACAAAAGAGATAAAGCTTAATGTTAAAGGAGATGTGAAGGTTTATATCGTAAACCTGACGGTTTTAAAAGATGAATCAAATAATTATATAGGTTTTATCATCGTTTTAAACGACACGACAGACATGATGAAAGCACAAAGAGTTGCGGCATGGGAAGAGGTTGCCAAAAGAATGGCGCACGAAATAAAAAACCCTTTAACCCCGATTAAGCTTTCGGCTGAAAGGCTTAAAAGAAAATTTAGCGGAAAATTGGACAACGAAGATTTGATTTTTAATGAAATGGTAGATACCATTATTAAAGAGGTTGGCGATTTAAATAATCTTGTCGATGAATTTTCACTTTATGCAAGGCTTCCAAAGGCTAATTTTGAATATGTAGATGTAAACAACTTGATAAACGATGTTATCCCGCTTTATAAAAACGCCCATAAAGATATAGAGTTTATAACAAATTTTGATAAAGATTTGCCTGAAGTTTTTATAGACAAACTCCAGATGAAACGGGCATTTATGAATATAATTGATAACGGGGTGTATAGCGTTTTATTAAAGTACCCTGGCAGGAAAGAATTCGGATATGATGGCAGGATAACGATTTCTACAAGCAAAAATGCTGATGAAAATATTATTCAAATAGTTTTTGCCGATAACGGAACCGGCATAAAAGACGAGGTTATGCAAAATATGTATGAGCCTTATTTCTCCACAAAGCAGGGCGGGACAGGTTTAGGTCTTGCCATAACTAAAAATATAATGGTCGAGAATAATGCCCAGATAAGGGCGGAAAACAACACTCTGGGCGGGGCAAGTTTCATTATAAAATTAAAATTAACCGAGGGAATTAAAAGTTAACCGAGTGGGATTAAGGGATAATAGACGATATCCCCCCTTCCATAAAGGGAGGGGTTAGGGGAGGATGAGAATAATTGAAACTAATTTTGGTTATAGACGATGAGGAAAGCATAAGGAAGTCTTTAGAAGGTATCTTGACTGACGAGGGATATAAAGTTATTTCTGAAGGAACAGGAGAATCAGGACTTAAGGCTTTTAACGAGAAGTCTCCAAATGCGGTTTTATTGGATATCTGGCTTCCGGATAGAGACGGAGTTAGTATTTTGAACGATATGGTTAAGGCGAATAAAAATATTCCAGTTATTATGATTTCAGGTCATTCCGATATAAATACCGCCATAAAAACCATAAAAATGGGAGCGTATGATTTTATAGAAAAACCCCTATCGCTCGATAGAGTTCTTATTACAGTTGAGAACGCTATTAAATTTAATAGCGTTAGCGAAAAAAAGACTATAATGGCAAGCAACCTTTCCGGCGATTTTGAACTTATAGGGGAGTCTCATAGTATTAAATCTTTAAAAGAAAAAATATCAAAGGCCGCGCCTTTAGGCGCCTCTGTTCTTATTACTGGAGAAAACGGAACAGGGAAGGAGATGGTTGCAAGGGCGCTCCATTTAAGTAGTTTAAGGAAAGAAGAGCCTTTTATTGCGATTAATTGCGCCGCTATCCCCGAAGAACTTATAGAAAGCGAGATTTTTGGCTATGAAAAAGGGGCATTTACCGGTGCTAATAGCAAAAAAAAGGGAAAGTTTGAACTTGCCGATGGCGGAACTCTATTCTTAGATGAAATAGGAGATATGAGCTTAAGGATGCAATCCAAGATTTTAAGGGTTTTACAGGATAATAAATTTCAAAGAGTCGGCGGTGAAACAGAGGTCGAAGTGGATACCAGAGTTATAGCCGCAACAAATAAAGACCTTGAAAAAGAGATAACTCTCGGCAGATTTCGAAACGATTTATTTTATAGGCTAAATGTTATCCCCTTTTTTATCCCCCCTTTAAGAGAAAGAAGGGATGATATTCCATTATTGATTGATTATTTTATCAAAAGTTTTAGCAAGGCGCAGGTATTAGAAATAGACGAGCCTGCGATGAATGCATTAAAAAGCTATGATTGGCCGGGAAACGTCAGGGAATTAAAAAATATTATCGAAAGGTTTTCCATCTTTAATTCACAAAACAAAATAACGGAAGAGGATGTATTGAACGAACTAAAAATTAAAAATTATAGTCATAAAGATAGCATTAATCATGATAAAAATAAAAACGATATTGGAAAATATAGCGATATAGATAAAGGTTTTTTTACCGATGCAGGTTCTTTTAAAGAAGCAAAAGAAGCATTTGAAAGGGTATATTTAATAAACAAACTTAAAGAAAATAATAATAATATTACAAAAACAGCTGAAAACATCGGCATGAGTAGAAGAAATCTCCAAAAAAGAATGATCCGCCTAAAAATTAATCAATAGAAAAATAAATTGTTATAATGCCCATTTTTATAGCATATTTTGCAATAATCCTATCTTAGTTTATCAACTTTATCAACAAAACTTCATAAAATACTTCACAAAATCAAGCTTTTATGATCTGGCATATATTTTGCACTTAATATTTATAACTCTTTAGCTTTACCTCCAATTATAAGTTTTTAGGGTTTTACCGGCGCCGGTAAATTTTATTTGTATCATATTAAATATTATTAAATTAAAATACTGAGTCTAATGGCGATTTTTTAAAAATCTTTTTAAAAAGGGGGTGAAAAAATGAAAAAGATCGAAGCCGTAATTAAACCCTTTAAACTCGACGATGTGAAAGAGGCATTAAACAAAATAGGAGTACATGGAATAACCGTTACTGAGGTTAAAGGGTTTGGAAGACAGAAAGGTCATACGGAGTTGTATAGAGGCGCTGAATACAGGGTTGATTTTGTTCCCAAGGCAAAACTTGAGATTGTATGTTCTGACGAGGTTGCCGGAAGTATAATCGAGGTTATAGAAAAAAGCGCAAAGACGGGTAACATCGGGGACGGTAAGATATTTGTATCACAGGTCGAAGAGGCTATAAGGATAAGAACGGGGGAAAAAGGGGAGTCCGCCATTTAAATATTATTAATTAATTATAGGAGGATAGGAGGAAATGAAACTATTATGAATTTAAATTTTCTTAAATATTTTAAAAATTTTAGAATACCTTTGGCATTTATATGGTCTTTAATAGGCGGTTTGTCATTGGTTTTGTTTTCATGGGTAAGTCCTGTATTTGCCGCTGGTTCCAAAGTTCCGGCATTTAGCGCAGGAAATACCGCATGGGTTTTAGCTTCAACCGCCCTTGTACTCATTATGACGCCGGGGCTTGGTTTTTATTACGGCGGTATGGTCAGAAGAAAAAATGTTTTAAATACGATATCGCTCAGTTTTATTACAATTTGTACGGTTAGTGTTATCTGGATTTTATGGGGTTATTCTTTGGCTTTTGGACCGGACGCCTTTAGCGGATTAATAGGAAGTTTTAAATATGTCGGTTTATTTGCAATGAAAGAGACTCAGCATTCAAGATATGACGGCACGATACCTTCTTACATTTATGTGATGTTTCAACTGATGTTTGCAATAATAACGGTTGCATTAATAAGCGGATCGCTCGTGGAAAGAATAAAATTTTCTTCGTGGGTTGTGTTCACGATAGTATGGCTTACAGTGGTTTATGCCCCTGTTGCTCAAGCCGTATGGGGTATAGGAGGTATATTTCAAAAAATGGGGGCTTTGGATTTTGCGGGTGGAACTGTCGTTCATATTAATTCCGGTGTTGCCGGACTTGCAGGGGCTCTTGTTCTGGGAAAAAGAAAAGGGTATATGAAAGAAAACATCGTCCAGCCAAACCAGTTGGGTTATACGATTTTGGGCGGAGCACTTTTATGGTTCGGATGGTTTGGTTTTAATGCGGGAAGCGCATTAGAAGCCAGCCCGCTTGCGGCATCGGCATTTTTGGTAACGAATACTGCTACGGCTGCGGCAGCTATAGGCTGGATGATTGCCGAATGGATTAATAGCGGAAAGCCGACAACCCTTGGTATGGTTTCGGGCGCTGTTGCAGGACTTGTTGCGATAACTCCTGCATCGGGATTTGTTAATCCGATAGATTCGATAATAATCGGCTTTGTTGCAGGTATTATATGTTATTCTATGGTTGTTTTCGTTAAGCCTAAATTTGGTTATGACGATGCTCTTGACGCATTCAATGTTCACGCGACAGGCGGGGCATGGGGGGCGTTGGCGACGGGCCTGTTTGCGGACCCGCTTATTAATCCTGCAGGAAGGGGGTTGTTTTATGGAAATCCGGGACAGATGTGGATTCAATTGTTAACCGTAGTTTCGGTAGCCGCCTATTCATTTACGATGAGCTATATAATATTTAAAGTAATAGACAAGGTTATGGGCTTAAGAGTTACTAAGGAAACCGAGGCAATTGGTCTTGATATCACACAGCACGAAGAAGCGGGCTATAACTTCTAAAACTTCTAAATTTTTAAATTAAAATTTAATTTTAGGGGTCGGGTCTCAATATTCAACAAAATTGTTGAATACTGGACTCTGCCCCTATTTTTTTATTTAAAATTGATAAAAATAAATGATATGATTGTATAGTTTTGTGGTTTTTTAAAAATCTTTCTTTTAAGAAAAAAGAGGGGGGATACTTTCCTTTTTTATGAGCATAGACAATCTAATTTTTAATAATTTAAATTATTCGTTGATTTTATTCGATGAAAATCTTACCTTAAAGTTTCTTAATTTGCCGGCACAAGAACTCACAGGGTATTCGGATAAATTTTTAAACAACATAAGTTTAAGCAATTTTTTTTATAATAATAGATATGTGGAGGAACATGCCTCCGAGGTTATAAAAACAGGAGAAGGTTTTATAGATTTTGAATATAAATTTATAAATAAAAATCATAACCGCCGGGTAGTTATTTTAGAAATATCTAAAATAACGGACGAAGATAAGTTTTATGTTATTATTTCCTTGAAAGATATAACAAGATTTAAGGAAATGGACAATAATATCAAGAATGAAGAAAGACTTAACGATTTATCGAGGTTCATAGCGGAGATGTCGCATGAGATAAGAAATCCGCTTGGCGGTGTTAAGGCGGCCGCCTCTTATCTAAAAAGAAAATTCGATCAAGAGGCATTGGATTTACCGACAGACATTAAAGATTTAAATAATTTTTTGGAAATAATAATAAAAGAAGTCGGCAGGATAAACAACCTTATCGAAGATCTTTTATCTTTATCGAAAAAGCATAAAATAAAAAGTGAAAAGATTAATATTAATAAAGTGGTCAATGAAATAATACTGATAGAAAATGAAGCGTTAGGAAATAAAAATATAGAAGTTATTAAAGAATTCGATCCAAGCCTTCCAAAAATTTACGCGTCTGAAAATGCCCTAAAGCAGGTTTTTTTAAACACTTTAAAAAATGGAGTAGAAGCAATAAAACCAGAGGCTAAGGGTATAATAAAAATTATAACAAAGTTAGATTCTACGAGAAACAGCCCAAAATTTTTAAAAATAGAATTTATAGATAATGGCTGCGGGATAGGCAAAAAGGATATGAAAAATTTATTTGTTCCGTTTTTTACGACAAAAGAAAAGGGAAGCGGACTTGGTCTTGCCATTAGCCAAAAGATAATTTATGAGCATAATGGATTTATTAATATAGATTCTGTTAAAAATCACGGAACAACCGTTTCTATTTACATTCCGATTGAAAAAAGAAAATCTTATTGAAACGGTTTAGGAAAAATTAGCGGTAAATTTATGATTTTGTAATAATCAAGAGTGTAAGTGCCGGCTATTATTAATAATATTATTAATAATATCAGCATTATAATCTGAAGAATATTTATTTTATTTTTTTTGATTTTATCTTTAGATTTTTCATTGCCCTTATTATTTTCTTCTTTTTCTATTTCTTTATGAACGGAACTGTCTATTTCTTGCATAAGGGACTTCATAAAGTCATCGACTTTGATGATATTTTCGCCGTCTTTTTTATGCGTTTTCGTTTTGTCATCAAGTTTTTCTTCTGTCTTTAATTCATTAGCATTTAAATCATTTTCGGGCTGAGAAATAATTGCAGGTTCATATTCCTGCCCGGCCGCTTCCTGTTTGAGCTCATCTTTAATTGCGCCATTTTCTTTATTGAGAATAAAGACATTAGCGCATGATCTGCATCTTACCTTGACATTATCTTCCGGCATTAAAGATTCATCAATATCGTAAGATGTTCCGCAATAAGGGCAATAAATGTGCATCATAACATACCTTTATATATCTTTATCTTTCGTTAAATAGTTATAGTGAAAGATTTAGAGATATTTATTATTATTGAAAATTTTTATATTATAAGCAATAATAATATAATTATGAATACAAATCAACAATTAAATTTAAAAAATATTCTTTTAAAGGCGTTAAAAAGTAAACTCAATTATTCCGATTATATTACCTTGATATTATATGAAAATTGGGAAACTATTTGCGGCGCCGAGATAGGGGGAAAAACCAAACCAAAGGCGTTTAATAAAGATATTTTAACGATTAGCGTGGATAATCCCGTTCTTTCGTTTGAACTTGGGTTTAATAAAGAAGGCTTAATAAACAAAGTAAACAACTATCTTTTTTCTTTAGAAAAGGAAAAGACCTTTATAGAAAAGCATATAGCAGTCAAAGCTATTAAATTTATCAACAGTTGATTGGAGTCAGGTCTCCAAATCGTTATTTGTTAATTGAAAGAATCTTATCGATGAATGATTTTTTTAATGGATGTGTTTCTTCACCGCTTTCATGGGCAAACTCCTCAAGCAGCCTCTTTTGCTTTAAGGTCAAGTTTGTCGGTGTTTCCACAACGATGTTGACATACTCATTCCCCTTTATGCCGCTGTTAAGCCTTGCAGCCCCCCTGCCTTTCAATGTAAATTGGGTTCCGTTTTGAGTTCCAGATGGGATTTTTATAGTTGCTTTTCCATCAACGGTAGGCACATCTATCTCGCATCCTAACGCAGCTTGGGCAAAACTTATCGGTACGGTAACGAAAATGTCGTTATTACTTCTTTTAAATATATTATGAGGTTCGACAATAATATCCACATACAAATCCCCGTGTGGACCGCCGTAAAATCCGGATGCTCCCTCCCCCGAAACCTTAAGTCTGTTGCCGTCATCGATACCTGCGGGTATTTTTATATCCAATTTACGTTCCTTTATAACCCTACCCTCTCCCTTACAAACAGGGCATGGGTTTTCTATAAATTCACCCTCGCCTTTGCATTTATAGCAGGTTCTTGATACCGTAAAAAATCCCTGCTGCTGTCTAATTTCACCTGTTCCTTTACATACAGGGCATACGACAGGTTTTGTTCCCTTTTTTGCCCCCGTTCCATCGCAACTGGCGCATTTCTCATACCTATTAAATTTTATCTCTTTTGTTACGCCGAAGATAGCCTCTTCAAATTTAATTTTAACGGCATATCTGAGGTCTTCACCCCTTCTTTGCCTGGTTTTTTTGTTTGAATGAGAAAAAATATCCCCAAAAAAGTCATTAAATATATCGCTAAAACCGAAGCCGTAACCGCCGCCTTGAGCGCCTGCCCCCACTCCTTCATGCCCGAATCTATCATAAGCCGCTCTTTTTTCTTCATCGCATAAAACTTCGTAGGCCTCATTTATCTCCTTAAACCTTTCTTCGGATTCGCCATCGCCCTGATTTTTATCGGGATGATGTTTCAATGCTAATTTTCTATAAGCCTTTTTTATTTCATCTGCGGTTGCATTTCTGTCAACCCCAAGAACATCGTAATAGTCTCTTTTAGTTGCCATAACCTCTTACATTATAATATTATTGTTATCATTTATATTAAGATATATATATTTATATTAAAATATTGTTATTTAATATAACAAAAAATACCATATCTTTCAACATTTTTTGCGGGGACTTGCCCCGCATCCAATATAATAATATATATTATTAATTTAAACCAATTATTTATTATTGATTTTTATTTTTATCCTTTACTTCTTCATACTCCGCCTCTACGACATTTTCATCTTTAGATGATTGTCCGGCAGCTTGTTCCTGTCCTGCTTCGGAAGGACCAGCGCCCGAAGCTTGAGCTGTCTTTTTGTAAATCGTTTCCGCAATGGAATGGGACAATTTTTCCAGTTCCTCCGTTATTGACTTTATTTTGCCGGCATCATCCGATTCAATTGCCTTTTTTGCCTCCGCAATTTTTTCTTCGGCGGCCATTTTATCGGAAGATTCAATATTATCTGCGGAGTCTTTCAGGGTTTTTTCAACAGAGTAAACCAAACCGTCTAAGTGGTTTCTCACCTCTATTAATTCCTTCTTTTTTGCATCCTCTTCTTTATGGAGTTCAGCCTCTTTAACCATTTTATCTATCTCTTCTTTTGAAAGTCCGCTGGAAGCCGTGATTCTAATAGACTGTTCTTTGCCTGTACCAAGGTCTTTTGCGGAGACATGCACTATTCCGTTGGCATCGATATCGAAGGTAACTTCGATTTGAGGAACACCCCTTGGAGAAGGCGGAATCCCTGTCAATTCGAATCTCCCAAGGCTTTTATTGTTTTCGGCCATTTCTCTTTCACCCTGAAGAACATTAATAGTAACGGCAGGCTGATTATCAGCCGCTGTAGAAAATATTTGACTTTTTCTTGTAGGGATAGTGGTATTTTTTTCGATAAGTTTTGTGGTAACGCCGCCAAGAGTTTCTATTCCAAGCGATAAAGGTGTAACATCAAGCAAAAGTATATCTTTAACATCGCCTTTTAAAACAGCACCTTGGATTGCCGCGCCTACCGCCACGACTTCGTCGGGATTAACCCCTTTGTGAGATTCTTTTCCAAAAAATTCCTTAACCCTTTGCTGGACTTTTGGCATTCTTGTCTGTCCGCCGACCAGCACAATCTCGTCAATCTGAGAAGTTGTTAAATTTGCATCTTTTAATGCCGTAACGACAGGACCAATCGATCTTTCGATTAAATCGTTTGTAAGCTGTTCAAACTTAGCCCTTGAGAGTTTCATATTAAGATGCTTAGGTCCGCTTGCATCCGCGGTGATAAATGGGAGGTTTATATCCGTTTCGAGTGCCGAAGAGAGCTCCATTTTCGCCTTTTCCGCAGCTTCTTTTAGCCTTTGAAGGGCCATTTTATCGGTTCTTAAATCTATTCCATAATCCTTTTTGAATTCGGAGGCAATATAATCTATCGTTTTTTGATCAAAATCTTCGCCTCCAAGAAATGTATCGCCGTTGGTAGATTTAACCTCAAAAACACCCTCGCCCAGTTCCAGTATGGATATGTCGAATGTCCCGCCGCCCAGGTCATATACTGCAATTTTTTCTTCCTTTTTTTTGTCAAGCCCGTATGCAAGAGAAGATGCGGTTGGTTCATTAATAATCCTTAAAACGTTAAGTCCGGCAATTTTACCGGCATCTTTTGTCGCTTGCCTTTGCGAATCGTTGAAATAAGCCGGCACGGTTATAACAGCCTCCGTTACAGGTTCACCAAGATAATCCTCGGCGGTTTTTTTCATTTTAGTTAAAATCATCGATGAAATCTCGGCAGGGGAGTATTTTCTTCCCTTTATTTCGACCCAGGCATCCCCGTTATCGCTTTCCACAATTTTATACGGACATACCTTCTTAAAAGCCTGGACCTCCGGCGAGTTATATTTTCTGCCTATCAATCTTTTAACGGCATAAATTGTATTTTCGGGATTAGTGACAGCTTGTCTTTTTGCAGCCTGTCCTACAAGTCTTTCTCCGCTATCGGTTATCGATACCACGGATGGGGTTGTTCTTGTCCCTTCCGAGTTTGCGATTACAACAGGTTCTTTTCCTTCCATAACCGCAACGCAGGAGTTTGTGGTTCCCAAATCAATTCCAATTACTTTTCCCATGATTAATTTCTCCTTAAAAATATGTAAATTTATTTTTTTAAAACTTTTATAAGTACGATTTTATTAAAAATTATTTATAATTATACCTTAAATGTAT
>JAJZYP010000089.1 GCA_021798015.1 bacterium | reverse complement strand
TTCGGCGTAGAAGTTAGTAAGACAGATATTAAAGTCAATATCGACGAACAAATAAATTTAATCTCTTTAAATTGGAGTTTATTAAGCCCGCAGGAAAGCCTTCCTGTGCTTGAGAATGGCGAGCCTATGGAGATAAGGCAAAATAGCTGGGTAAGGATTTATTTTCAAAAACCGGGCGTCAGGCAGGTTGTTTGGAGATTAAGGGATAAACCGAAAACAGATGCCGCAAGACCTATTTTAAGAGTATATAAAGATAATAAAATGCTCTGGTATGAGTTATTAGACAGTCTCTTCGGAAGCAGGTATATTATTTTCCCCGATGATTATGAATTGCCTGAAACATGGGTGGAGATCGGATATGCCTCTGAGAAAGGAGAATTTATATTTATAGCTAGAAGCCCTATCTGGCCGCCAAGTTGTTTATTTAAAAAGCTTCCAAAAATAAATTCCAAAAAAAGGATTTCTAAAGGGGTTGTTTTAATAGGCGCAACCGAAAGCATCCCTGGCGGCAGGCAGCTTCCAATTGATGTATCCGGTTCAGGGGCGGGCTTTTTTGGCTCCGGCGCGGGAAAATAAGCAAGTAATTATAAATTCAAGTAATTATAAGTTATAATTATATAGGAGAAATATGAAAAATAAAACAGGAAAGTGGATTCCTGTCCTGCATTTTCACCTGCCGTTTGTTAGACACCCGGAAAGCCCGAAATATTTGGAAGAGGAGTGGTATTTTGAAGCGGTTACCGAAACATATCTTCCTTTATTGGAGGTTTTTGAAAATCTTGAACGGGACAATGTGGATTATTATCTTACAATATCTTTAACGCCGACACTTTTAAGTATGATGAATGACGATTTACTTTCCGAACGTTTAGAGGAATATATCAGGCTACGCTTAAAGGTTTTGGATGAAGAGGCGTTCAGAACGGAAGGCGACCCCGATTTTCACCCTGTTACCCTTTTTTATAGGAAAAGATATATAAATTGGTATGAAAAAATAAAAAGCGGTGGCGGGAAGTATATTATAAATGGATTTTTAAACCGCTATACAAAAGGGCATTTAGATATTATCACATCAGCCGCTACCCACAGTTTTCTTATGTCCATGGTAGGGGAACCTGAGGCTGTAGTCGCTCAAATCGAGGTTGGGGTTGAAACACACAAAAATATTTTAGGCGTAACTCCAACAGGTATATGGCTTCCAGAGTGCGGTTATGTTGCTGGGCTCGATGCGATTCTTGAGCGGTATGGTTTAAAATACACATTTCTTGATCAGCACGGAATAGAGTTAGCCGAGCCTGAGCCGCCTAACGGCTGTTTTTCCCCTATTATCTCTCCGTTTAACGTCGTAATGTTTGGCAGGGACCCGGAAAGCTCAAGACAGGTATGGTCCTCAAAAGAGGGATACCCAGGAACTCCTATTTATCGCGAGTTTTATAGAGATGTCGGATTTGATTTAGACTTGCCGCACCTTATTCCTTTAAGACATAGCGGCATCAAGACCTTTACAGGGCTTAAATATTATGCCATTACTGGAAGCGGAACATATAAAGAGGCTTACAGACCTTCGGCTGCGAAGAGAAAGGCATATGAGCACGGCAATCAGTTTGTGCATCATAGGGAACTTCAGTTAAATTATCTTAAGGATTATATCGATGAACCAATTATAGTTTCTATGTATGATGCCGAACTCTTCGGGCACTGGTGGTTTGAAGGACCATGGTGGCTTGAAGCCGTATTTAGAAGAATGAGCGAAAATAGTTTTGTAGAAGCGATTACTGCTAAGGAAATTGCGGAAGCATCTTTAAAAAAACACAATGAGGCAATTAAATATTGGGGCAAGAACAAAAAAGAAGATGTCGATTTTTCAGGGACATTTTTAAATGTTTATGAAAAGAGCAATATCTGGGCTGCGCAGCCGGCGACATCCTCCTGGGGGGGCGGCGGTTATGCCGAGGTTTGGCTTAACGGAAAAAATGACATTATTCAACCCTTTTTGTCAGATTTGGCAATGGAATTAATCGATATTTGCGCAAACAGATATAATGAGGTAAAATATCCTGAGGTAATCAATCAAGCGGCAAGAGAGCTCCTTTTGGCCCAGTCCAGTGATTGGCCGTTTTTACTTACGACCGGACAGGCTGCAAGTTATGCCGAAAGAAGGGTTAAAGCTCATCTTGTAAGGGCTAAAAGATGTATTTTAATGTCCGTAGGTAAAGAGCAGTATGACGATAAATGGTTTAATGATATAGCTAATAAAGATAATATATTTCCGTGGATAGACGCTAAGGCTCTATATGGCAAAAGTATTTGTTAATATATTTTTATAATGTTTTGCACATCATAATATCATATCATATCTTTTTTCTTTTTAATTAATAATAATAAGTAAAACTACGGGGAAAATATAAATTAAATGAATTTAGTTTTGTGGTGGCATATGCATCAGCCTGATTACAGGGATTTAAACGGTGAATTTATGCTTCCATGGGTTTATCTCCACGCTATAAAAGACTATATCGATATGCCTTTGAATATAATGGCAAATCCGGGCATGAAGGCTAATATAAACATTACTCCCGTTTTAATAGATGAATGGCAGGATTACAATTATTTATTGGGGCATGCTTTAAGCGAGGCTGATGAAACCCGCGCTGTTAAAATAATACCTGATCCATTTTTAAAACCGCTGCTTCTTCAAAAATTAGACGATAAAACAAGAACATGGATGATAGCGCATTATAAATGGGCAAATTATGAAAGAATGGTGGAACGTTTTGAACATTATAAAACGCTTTTTGATATAACATCGTCAGGTTTCAATATCTTTTATCTTAACGATTCTTATTATTTCGATCTGTGTGTCTGGTTTCATCTTGCATGGTGCGGGGAATGGATGAAAAGATATGACCCCGTGATTCATTATCTTCTAAAGAAAGGACATAATTTTACGATAGACGACAGACGTTTACTTCTAAAAAGGCTGGCTGAGTGGATGACATACGGCATATCTTTATACGGGTTCCCGGCTGTTAAAGGTGGAGAAAATCCTTCCCGCTCCCCAAAATATCCAAATTTTATCGAAAAAAATAAACTGAACGAATTAAATAGAAAAAAAAGGGGGGAATACATGATAACACTTTCCCCCGGCTATCATCCGATTATTCCGCTTCTTATCGATATTCATGGAGGAGCTGTTTCCGCTCAAATGACCGATATAAGTTACGAACCTGTCAACATCCCTGAATATCCGGAAGGTCTTGACAGCGCCAAAAAACACCTTGATATACTAGATAATTACCGGTCGCAATTAGATAATGATATCAGGGCATTATGGCCGTCCGAGGGGGCTTTATCTTCGCAAACGCTTGACTTCTTTAATGAGTACGGTATAAATATTTGCGCAAGCGGAGAAGAACTTCTTTCTTTGTCTTTAGGTATGGATGTCCATAAATTTGTTTCTATTCAAGGAAGAAATGCTATACCGTTATACAGGGTCTATAAATGGAAAAATACTAATCTTAAAATAATTTTTAGAGACTCGGGACTTTCAGATTTAATTGGATTTACTTATGCTAAATGGAGAGGGGACGATGCGGCAAACAATTTAGTCGGTAAGCTTCATTTATTAGATGATTTTGATAAGGAAGCTGTTGTCGCCATTATACTGGATGGCGAAAATGCTTGGGAATATTATCACGAAAACGGTTTTTATTTTTTAAATGATTTATATTCGTTAATCTCATCATCGGTTAAAATAAACCCGTTATTTATAGACGATATTTATAAAAATTATGATATAGATAGTTGTATTAAGATTGATTATATATACCCGGGTTCATGGGTAAACGGCAATCTGGGCATGTGGGTTGGGGAAGAACAAAAAAATAAGGCATGGGCTTTGTTGCGCGACGCAAAAGAAGAGTTTTTAAACTGGACTAGTGATTTAATGGATAATGAGAAAAATAGAAGCAATAAAATAATTAAAAAAAAGATAGATTTAGCCTTAAAGCAGTTTATGGCAGCGGAGGGTTCGGATTGGTTTTGGTGGCTGGGGAAGAATAGCCCCATTTTTTCTCAATCCTCTATGGAGAAAGTTTTTAGAAATTTTTTAAAAAATATTTATATAACAATGGATAAGCCTGTGCCAAACAACCTTTTTCGTTCTTTAGCCTCTACGGAAAAAACTATTATGGAAATGGGCGGAATGATGCAAAGAGGACATAAGCAATAATTCAATATGGTTAATTTTATTTTGGGTTTTCATTGTCATCAACCTGTGGGGAATTTTGATTCCGTCTTTAAAGAGGTTCACGAAAAATCTTATAGTCCGCTTATCAGGACCCTTTCGAAATATAATGTAAAGTTCTGTTTTCATGCTTCGGGAGTATTGCTTGAGTGGTGGGAAAAAAACGACCCGCAATTATTAAGTATAATTGCGAAAGGGGTCGAATTAAACCAAATCGAATTAATTGGCGGCGGTTATTATGAGCCGATACTTGCTTCAATACCGCAAAAGGATAGAATAGCCCAGCTTGAAATGTTAAGCGAAAGCCTGAAGAGACTTTTCGGAAAATATCCGAAGGGAGTGTGGATTACGGAAAGAATATGGCAGCCTGATATAATTAAGGATTTAAGAGAGGTCGGTTTAAGTTATGCCTTTTTGGATGATTTTCAATTTTTTCAAGCAGGTATATCGAATAATGATATAGATAATATTTTTAGGACAGAATATAACGGATTTTATTTAGATGTTTTTCCTATACACGAAAGATTAAGATATAAATTACCGTTTGCAAATCCGGACGAGTCGTTGAACGAAGTTTTATATTTAAACGGAAGGACTTCAAACCTTTCGGTTATGTTTGATGACGGTGAAAAAATGGGAGCGTGGCCGGATACTTATGAGTGGGTTTACGGTAAAGCCGGCAAAGGAGGATGGCTCGAGAATTTTATAAAACTGGCGAATAATAGTCATTTGCCGCTAAAATTTGAGCTTCCTTTAAATATTTTAAATCATACGGCCAAGAGGATTCCCGTATATTTACCTATCTCGAGTTATAGAGAAATGGGAGAGTGGACATTACCCGTGGAAAAAAGGCGTAATTACGAAATTATAAAGTCGGAAAATCCTTCGGCGCCGTTGGGTGAAGGTATATGGCATAATTTTTTAACGAGGTATCCGGAAGCAAATTTACATCATAAAAGAATGCTAAATCTAAGTTATAAACTAAATTATATAATTAAAATATATCATCGTAAAAACCTTAAAGAGGCGGTAAACGAGCTTTTAAAGTCTCAGGCTAACGATGCGTACTGGCACGGTGTTTTTGGCGGGATTTACCTTCCTCATCTTAGAAGGGCTGTTCATAAAGCCCTTATTACATCTTATTTGTCGTATAAGGAGAAGGTTAAAGAAGGTATAGAAATAGAAAGGGAAGATTTTGATATGGACGGGGAAAAGGAGATTCAAATTTCCAATAATTACTGGCTTGTCATATATAAACCTTCCGCAGGCTCTTTTTTGGCGTTAGATTATCTTGAAAAAGATCTGATTCATTCTTTAGGCGATGTTTTTTGTCTTCATAACGAGTATGACATTGTGAAACTTAAAGAAAATGACTTTAAAAAAGCAGGCGATAATGATAATATAAACGGTCCGCCGCAAACAATCCATAAAGATGTGAGATATCCTTCGGATTTATCGGAAAAGGATTTAATAATGTATCCAAATTTATTGCCGGTATTTGAAATTAAATTTAACGGCAGGCAAATTTATTTTAAAGGCGAATCCATTAAAAAGGATAAAGACAAAAAATCCGTTATAATTAAAACCTCAGGCTTCCTAAATAATAATCTTAACGATGATATTTGTGAAAACGAAAACGATGATAATAATAATGATATTTTAGCAAGTCTAAAGATAAAAATAGATAAATCTATTAGCTTTTTTATAGATTCTAAGTCCAAAATTAACGGAAATTTAGATATAATTATTAGACTCACGCTTCCGGGCGGAAACGGGCCTGCCACAAATATTAAAATCGGTGAGGACATAAAAGGTTTAAGCGATTATTTTAAAAAAGAATTAAACTATACGGATAACGACTTAATTTACATTGGCGATTCGTTTTGGGGCGGAAATATTATTATCAAACAACAGGCGAGCAGCAAGTTCTTTAAAAAGTATAATTTTGTTTTCAGCCCTATAACCACAATTTCTTTATCGGAAAGCGGATTTGAAAGGATTTTTCAGGGCATAGAAATTAAGTATAATTTTAATTTGGTTACGGAAGAGGCTTTTCAGAGTATAATAATAATGGATATAGAAAAGATTAAAAATAAAAAAACTGGATTCCCGCCTACGCGGGAATGGCGGAAATGACAACTAAATAATAAATATAACATAGATAAGGCAATAAACATGGGACAATTTAACAATGAAATATGGTTTGTGGGAGCGGAAATAGCTCCTTTAGTTAAGGCAGGCGGTCTGGGAGATGTAATAGGCAGCCTTCCAAAGGTGCTGTTAAAAGCAGGTATAAATGTAAGAGTTGTTATCCCATATTATAAAAATATAATTTCGCAAAATCTTATAGAAATTAAAGAGAGCTATCCGGCCGGCAGGATCAATTTTGGGGAGATTCCCTTTGAATTTGGAATTAAAACAGGGATTGCAAGCGGCGGTATTCCTTTGATTTTGATTGAACAAAATCATTTTTTTAATCGCGAAGAGGTTTACGGTTCTCATGGCGGTATTTATGGTTATAAGGATAATTTATGGCGGTTTGCCATGCTTGCCCATGGCGCGGTTTACGCAATGAAAATT
>JAJZYP010000088.1 GCA_021798015.1 bacterium | reverse complement strand
TGCCGTATCTTTTATTCAGGTTTATAAAATCTACATAGGAACAGAAATAACCCATGGCAGATTTGGGGTTTATATCGTAATAAAGATTAAACGAATCCCCGACCAGATGACCCGGTCTTCCGTTCATGATATTAGGACCTATGTTGACGGAGGGTTCTCTGTAAAGCGTTGGTTTTAGATGGGCATGGGAATCGGAATTCCATATGATTGTCAGATTGCCTACCGGTTTAAACTTCAAAAGGTTTACTGGGTTTATTACCGCCCCTGCGGTAAGAAGCGCAGAGGTTTTTAGAAAGTTCCTTCTGGATAGTTTATCGGTCATGTTTAATAATACCTCCTTTATGTTTGAATATTAATAAATGCAGTTTAAAAAAATTAAAACCCGTTTTTGACGGAATTCATAATGCTTATCATCTGGCGTGTTACTTTTAACACAGTTTGCTTCATTAACGGGGTAGTAGATTTAAAGAATTTAAGCGAGTAAGAAGGTAAAAAACCAATTATAACAACATATTTTCCTTCTTTATACACTGCAACCCTGCAAGGCATAAAAGCGGCATAATTTTTATTGCCGTGAAGAATATCATACGCATATGATAGGTTGCAAAACTCGATAACATCCAACTTGGAAATTTTTTTACCAACATTTTTAATTCCCTGAGAAATATGGTTTACATTAACTATAACATAGTTATCATTCATTATGGACTGTTTCAGATCAAACACGGCGCTTTTAAAACTTTTTTTAATCTTCACAATGTAAAATGCTTTTTTATAATTATTTAAAGCATACGAATTATTTGCGAAATAACCCAAAAAAAATAAAATTAGAATAGACGAGCATAATATTATTGTCTTTTTCATTCAGCAATCACCTTAAAATTAAGCAATATTTATCGAAATAGATCTCTTGTAAATGTTTCCTTTAGTATCATACATCACAAAATCTAACGGGGCTGTTTTGTTTCCCGCCTTTACATAAAAAGCCAAAAAAGGATTTGCAGATATTGCTATTCCATAATTGCAAGTCGTAATAATTTTTTTATCGTAATATATATCCACTTTATCTATTATCCATTTAGGAATGGTCTTGCCTGTTTTTGGATTCTTTATAAGTCCCGTATCCATTGGATGATGGGTGAGTGATAATACTTTAAAAATTTCCCCTTGTTTAACCTTTCTTGGGACCCTGACCATGATTGTTCCTATCTTCATAATTTTGCTCCTTTAATTATTTAAATATATAAATAAAATTAATTTAATTTACTTCTTAACAACCGCCTACCGTAACCTTAATTCGTTTTTTGAAACCATAAACCTCACCGTTAGAATATTCGGCTAAAACCTGAACATACGATTCTTGCTGTAATTTAATCCTTGTTGCGATAAAGGCTCTACCGTTTTCGGGAGTTAAATTAAAAGATGCGGCACGGGGGATTGGGTTATTCAAGTCATAAATATAAAATGTTTTTAAATATAGTTTATCTGTCTGCGGCTTTCTTACTTCCATCGTTATCGGAACAAAAGCGCCGTTTTGAGCAATTAAAGGCAGACGAACAGTCGGAATAAATAGCTTTTCTTCTTTCGTAGGGTGATTAATCCATTTTACTTCCTTACCGTTAACTGTTTTAACATCCTTTAAAATAATCTTGGCAATCTTAGGCTTAGTAGTCATTTTTTTTGCAAAAGCGGACTTTGGAATATTTACAATTGAATTAACGCCTATGGTAATCGCTGTTGCAACCGCCGCTTTTTTAATAAAATCTCTTCTTGTTACATCTAATTTTTTACTCATTTCTCCTCTCCTTCTTATTGTGTTATTATGGTTTTATCGTTTATTTAAAACATTTACTCTTCTTTATATTATGACAATTTTTATCTTTATATTCTTTATTTATATCTCTATTGTGTTTGCAATATTTATGCCAGATATTTATCATAAAATAAAAATTATGTCAATAATATTCCGCCTTAGATGTGCAAATCTGCCTCTTTAGCGATAAAATTAAATTTAAATAGAATTGATGACAGAAAAATTTTTAAAAAGAAAGGACAAAAGAGGACAATATAACTGTCCAAAAATGGACAACTTTATATCTATTTGAATTTATTTGGAAAGATTATACTTTTTTATTTTTGTTATAAGCTGTTTTCTGGATACGCCGAGTGCAATCGCGGTTTTAGTTTGATTGTAATCATTTTTTTCAAGAGCCTTTTTGATTAGCTGAATTTCTACATCCTCAAGTTTTAAATTATCCGCGGTTAAATTAATTAAACTTCCATTATCTTTTTCTTTAAGGCCGCCAGACATTATTATTTTGGGAAGGCTTGACGGTTTTAAGATATCATAGGGAGAAACAATCACTGCCCGTTCGATAAAATTCTCAAGCTCCCTGATATTGCCCGGAAATGTATAATTCATTAAAATTTTAATTGTTTCTTCCGAAATAGATTTTACATTTTTCTTATTAAGTTCGCTGTATTTTTTAACAAAGAAATCCGCAAGCGGAATTATATCTTCCTTTCTTTCCCTTAAGGGAGGAATTTTAAAATGAAGCACATTTATTCTGTAAAAAAGATCCTCTCTGAATTTTTTTTCGATAACCGCTTTTTCAAGTTCTATATTCGTAGCGCAAATAATTCTCGAATTAAGTTTAATTGTTGTATTTGATCCAATTCTGGAAAATTCTTTATCCTGTATCACTCTAAGCAATTTTGCCTGCATAAATAAAGGCATTTCTCCTATTTCGTCTAAAAAAAGCGTTCCATCTTCAGCCGCTTCAAATTTTCCCATTTGTTTTGAAATTGCCCCTGTAAAAGATCCCTTTTCATGCCCAAAAAATTCGTTTTCCAGAAGGTCAATCGGCACTGCGCTGCAATTTATCGGAATGAATCCCCCTTTTCTACCCGAAAGGTCATGTATAATTCTTGCAACAAGCTCCTTGCCTGTACCTGTTTCACCTGTTATCAAAACATTCGACTTAAATTTTGCCGTTAAATAAACCTCGTGCAAAATTTCGGCAAGCTGGAAACTTTTAAATATAAAATCCTTCTTAATCTTTGTTATATAATCCTGCTCCTCATTTCCGGAAGTTTTTAATGTCTCGTTTTTATTTTTATTTAAGATTAACTTTAAATTTTCGGAAAGACCTTTTATATCGACAGGCTTGGAAATAAAGTCGTTTGCCCCTAACTTTATGGCATAAACCGCCTGTTCGATACTGCCGAATGCGGTAATAATTATAAATATAACTTGCTTATCAATACTCCTAATTTTGGAAAGGAATTCTATTCCATTCATTCCTCCCAATTTTAAATCACACAAAATTATATCGTATCTGTTTTTTAAAAACAGATTAAATCCCAGTTCCGCGCTAATAGCCGTATCCACTAAAAAACCCTGTTTAATTAAATTTAAACTCACGACCCTTAAAATATTTTTTTCATTATCTACTAATAAAATCTTAGCCATTACGGACTGCCTCGTTTATGAAATCAAAACCCATCTTCAAGCCGCCGCAACAATGGGTATGGGTATTGTAATTGTGAAAACCGTTTTATTTTCATCACTGTAAACATCTATCGTTCCTCCGTGCAGCTTAACTATACGCAAAGATATTGAAAGTCCGAGACCAGACCCTGTATTTTTAGTGGTAAAAAACGGTTTAAATATATTATCCAAGTTTTCTTTTGATATCGATTGTCCGCTGTTCCCGACTTCTATATTTACAAAACCATTTTTAACCTTGGTTCTTATTTCAATAATCCTATTTTTTGACGCATCTGACTCATAAATGGCATCTATCGCATTTACTATTAAATTGAGGATAACCTGTTTTAATAATTCTGGATCGCCATTTATAAACGGAATGTTATCACTTAAATCTTTGATCAATTTTATGCTTAAATTAGATAATTCAAACTCCGACACCCTCAAAGATTCGTTTATCAGCTTATTGATATCCACTGCCGTCAACTCGGGGCTTCTTTGGCGCGTAAAACTTAAAAAATCCAGTGTCATTCTATTTAACCTTTTTATTTCTTTGTCGATTATATTTGTAAATTCTATAACAATCTTATTTCTTGTTTCACCAGAAATATAAGCATTTGCAGATGATATAACATATATTGTATTTTTTACTTCATGGGCAATATAAGCAGACATTTCTCCCATAACCGCCATACAATTTAATTCATTTTTTTCCTTATTTATTAAGTCAATCTTTTTTATATAATTTTCTATTGCTTGAGCCATTAAATTAATTGCATTTATGACATTTCCAATCTCATCGTTAGGTCTGCTCTTAAAAACTATGTTGTAATTGCCGTTTTTTATTTTTTCTATATTTTCTTTTATTTCTGATAACGGTTTTGTTAATAAAACCGTTATCAAATAAAACATAAAAAGTCCTAAAGCAATAAACCCGGTCGCTATAACTAAAAATCTTATTCCAACCCAAAAAACACGGACGTTTACCCTGTTTAACTCTTCTTTTAAATTAAACTTTATAAATAAAGTTCCTAATCTTTCCCCATTATAGCTTAATTTTTTAAAATATAATCCTTTTCCCTTTTTATAACTATTTTTATTACCATTTTCCCCAAAACTTAAAATAAGATTTCCTTTTAAATCATATAAACTCAACCCTTCTATATTTCTATACTTAGAAATACCGCTTAAATAATTTTTAGTAAACTTAATATTTTTAAAATATAAAAGGCGCTTTAAGGGCGTTACTATAATTTCGGCTAATTTTTCGTTTTTAAGTGAATTTCTATAACTGAGTGTTTTATAAATCGTATAAAGGAAAATACTGTCGCTCATAAAAATAGTGAAGAAAAAAATAATAAAAGCGCTCAACAATATTTTCCATTTTATGCTCAAATTTTTTATAAAGCTAATCATATTAAATATTATCTGAATGAATGCGGGGGATATACGATTTAGGGTTAGCGGAGCAGGTTGATGCTTCTTTTTATTTTTATAATGCTTTTCTTTATAATGATTTATATTTATAATGTCTATAAATCAAAATCGCAATCGCAATTATGACGGCAAACATACTTAGAACTTGTGAAATTCTGATACTGTTTCCCAGCCACAAACTGTCGATTCTTGTCCCTTCCGTAAAAAATCTGGTCGTTCCATACCATATTAAATAACCTATAAGTATCTTTCCTGCAACCTTAGGTTTTTTTATAGAAAGCCACATTAAAAATATGAATCCCAAAAAATCAGGCACTGATTCATAAAAAAACGAGGGTTCAAAATGAGCATACATTGTCAGATTTTTTGGATAAGCCGTTTGAAAAGGATAACCCCATAATCCAAATATTAAATGCTTTGGGGTATAAGCATTTACAGGCCTCATTGCTTTTGCAATAGGCAGCCCCCACTTGACGGGATAGCCAAATGCCTGCTGATCTATAAAGTTTCCCCACCTGCCTATAGCCTGCCCGAGAAGAAGGCTTGGCGCAAGCATATCTATATAACGCCAGATATTTAATTTTTTAATGCGGGTGTATAGATAAAGTGCTATAAGTCCGCCTATCTCTCCGCCATATATTGCAAGTCCGCCATCCCAAATATAAAAAACACTTAATGGATTATTTGCGTAATACCCCCAGGCAAAGATAACATAATAAAGGCGGGCAAAAATAATCGACATCGGTATGGCAAATACCATAATGTTAATTATGTTTTCAGGATCCTCGCCCCAGGATTTTGCTCTAAAATATGCTATTGTAATGCCAATAATAAATCCAATCCCTATTAAAATCCCGTACCAGTGAACCGGAAGAGGCCCTATATATATTATTGGGTATGGTGCATACCAGTTGTTAAAATTAAACATGTAATTTCCTTAAATTTAAATTTAAATTTAATTAATTTTATTTACCGATGCTTTTAAGTTAAGTATAGTATAAGAAACTTTTTACTCAATAGATTTTGCAAATGCATAAGTTCTCTCAAAATATTCGTTTGACAGGCTATTTACCGTTACCGTTCCTAAGCCGGAATTTTCCTGAATAAATTTTCCATTCCCTATATAAATCCCGACATGCGAAATATAAGGGGCATATGTTCTAAAAAATAATAGGTCGCCGGGCTTTAATTTGCTTTTAGGAATATACTTGCCCAATCTCGATTGCTCCCGCGCTGTCCTCGGAAGATGTATATTATCCTTTGCAAATACACGCTGAACAAAACCTGAACAATCCATCCCGCTTCTTGTTGTTCCGCCCCACACATATGGAACACCTTTATATCTAAATGCAGTATCAACTATCTTTTTGCCGATGGCCGCATTATTTCTTTCAGCCGCCCCATATTTAAGACTACCAATATTATTGTTATTATTAATTTGAGCAGTCCTATAACTTTCCGGCACAACCAGAACAGCCCCCTGTCTTATCACATTGGAATATAGATGATTTAGGCTTCTTAATTCGGTAATGGAAGTTCCGTATTTTTGTGCTATCAAAGATAACGTATCGCCAAACTGCACGGTGTAATGACCATAAGTAACGGCAGGGCGATAAGCGGGATGATTATAACCGCCGGAAGCAACCTTGAGTCTTTCACCCGGAAATATGATATAACTATGGAGTCTGTTTAAAGACATTATAGATGCAACCGTGGTATTATGGCTATCTGCAATCTGAGAGAGTGTTTCTCCCGAGTGAACGGTCACTGCCGTAATGTTATACGCGGGGGAAGAATTTTGCTCCGGCACAACCAGAACAGCCCCCTGTCTTATCACATTGGAATATAGATGATTTAGGCTTCTTAATTCGGTAATGGAAGTTCCGTATTTTTGTGCTATCAAAGATAACGTATCGCCAAACTGCACGG
>JAJZYP010000087.1 GCA_021798015.1 bacterium | reverse complement strand
TACGGTAATGGCTTGAATAAAAGATTACAAGGGATATAAATAAATACTTCGCAAATATTTCACGAAGGGTTTTTACAATTAGATTTAGTGTTCATATGAGGTTGTAGGGAATATTTCACAAGTTCGCATGATTTTTATTATAATTTATTTTTTTAGCTTAAAGATGTAAAATATTTTATAAATAAGATATATTTTTAAATTATAAGTTAAATACATGGTACAAAAAGTCTATAAGTATATTGATTACTTAAATGAAATAAGCGGAGATCAACTTTATGAGGGGCTATTGGGGTATGGCTTGTTTTCAAAGAATATACCCAATTTTTTAACTTCAAAATTATTTTACGATTTTTACTCTAATATTTATTGCAAGAATAAAAATAATCCAAATATTATTGCAAAAGGATATATAAAATATGAAAGTATAAGAAATATAAATATACCTAGAATATTAGCAATTCCGAATCCCATATGTTACGGAAATTTATGTTACGAACTTTCTATCAATTGGGATGAACTTAAGGAATATTTTAGGGAAACAACTAAAAATCAATTACATAAAATAAGTAGGATTCATATTAGAAAGATTAAAAATCGTTATGAAATTTTTCAAGGATGTTATGATGATACCGATGTTAATGAGGATGATCTTTATGAATTTAGTATCAATACATGCCATCATCTTTTCGAGATGAATCATAAGGATTTTTGTATTGATGATTTTCCGGAACCTGATTTGTTAATCGGAAATAATTATATCGTTAAAGCTGATATATCTAATTGTTTTCCAAGTATTTATACTCATGTCATACCGTGGGCGTTAATGGGCAAACAAAAAGCAAAAAACAATAGAAATTATAAAACAGACTATAGAAATCGTATTGATATACTTACAAGAAATCTTAAACATGGAGAAACGAATGGAATACTCATAGGGCCGCATGCCTCCAATTTAATTTCTGAAATAATTTTAGTCAAAATAGATGAAGAGCTTTATAAGAATGAATATAGATATATTAGAAAAATTGATGATTATACTTGTTATGTAAAAGATTACAATATGGCGGAAAAATTTTTGATAGATCTTGCAACCGCACTAAAAAAATATGATTTATCTCTTAATCATAAAAAAACTGAAATATTAAAACTACCTCAGGCTTCTTATAAAGATTGGGTTAGAAAAATAAAATCCTTTGTTTTTTCAGATGAATTAGTAAAATTAAATACAGTACGTTCTTTTTTGGATATTTCATTAGAATTGATGGAACAAAATCATGAAAATACCGCAATTTTAAATTATGCTATTAAAATTTTATCGAGAAAAAAACTAACGTTTAAGGCTAAAGATTATTTTTTAAAGACAATCCATCATTTAATTTTAATATATCCTTATTTAATACAATTGCTTGATGAGAAAATTTTTGAAGTTTTTAAAGTAGATAAGGATAGTATTAAAAAAGTTTCAGAAGATATATTTACTATGGCTGAACCGAAAAATCTTTATGAGGCGATGAGTTATGCATTATATTTTGCAATAAAATATAACTTTAATATTTATTTTAATGATAAAAATTTATTTGAGATTGCAAAAAATAGCAAAGATAATATTTTAATGTTGCTTGCATATTTGTATGATAAAAAATTTAATTATAGTAAAAGTGAAAAAGCATTCATAGATTTAGCGAAAAATTTAAAAAATGATATTGATGAGTTCTGGCTATTTGTTTATGAAGTGTTAACAGAAAAAGATTTAGATGATTACTGGAAAGAAATGAAAAAAAATAATGTTAGTTTCATAAAATAAGATTTTATATATATTTGAAGGAGAAATATATGGCGGGTAAATCGGAAATAAAAAAAAGAGAACTTGAGCAATACGATCACAAAGGCAAGGAGCGAATTAACAACCCGCCGGTAGGCTTGGTTAATCCGGAAACTGATAAAGACTGGCCTGATAAGAAATACCAATACGACCCTCATTTGGATCCGCAGCTCGTATGGGCAGGGAAAGCCGAACATACGGCGTTTGAAGTCCCGACCGTTTCACTACACGTCCATGAACGCATTGACCCTAGAACAATTATAGAAGCGGTTAAAAAGAAAAACGGAGACAATAATCAACCCTCACTTTTTTCATCTTTAGAAGAAAACCCTCCGCTTAGGGAAGCTGTTGATTTTTATAAGCATAGGCATAACTGGTCTAACCGTACGATTGCCGGAGACTCTCTTCTTGTAATGAACTCCCTTTTGGAAAAAGAAGGCATGTCAGGCAAGGTACAGATGGTTTATATGGATCCGCCTTACGGTATCAAATACGGAAGCAATTTTCAGCCGTTTGTTAATAAAAGGGATGTAAAAGATGGCAAAGACGAAGATTTAACTTCCGAACCGGAAATGATTAAAGCATTTCGTGATACTTGGGAACTCGGTATTCATTCATATCTAACTTATATGAGAGATAGACTGCTACTTGCAAAAGAACTCTTGAGCGATAGCGGAAGTGTTTTTGTTCAGATTAGCGACGAGAATGTGCATCATGTTAGGGAACTTATGGACGAGGTGTTTGGGGGTGAGAATTTTGTTAGCATAATATGTTACAAAACAAGGCAGAGCGAAACCTCAAAATTTTTGGCAAATGTTTATGATCAAATAATTTGGTATGCAAAAGAAAAAGAAAGGTTAAAGTATAGAGAATTGTATTGGAATATTGACGATGTTGATGCAAGATCTCAATTCAAATTTTATGAGGATAAAGATGGAATTTTGCAGAGTGCTACAAAAGATATTCCTTTAGATAAATTGATTAGTAAATCTGATATGCAATCAAGGAGTGGTAGCGATAATACAAGATTTCCAATTGAATTTAATGGCAAAAAATATTATACAAGAAAAACTGCGGGTTGGAGAACATCATATAAAGGCATAGAGGCTCTAAAGGAAAAAAATAGATTATGTGTAAGTTATGATAATATTTATTTTAGGAAATATTATACCGATTTTCCATACAGGATTTTTCATAATATGTGGAATGATATTGGTGGAGCTGACACAAAAATATATGCCGTCCAAACTTCTACAAAAGCAATTCAGCGCTGTCTCCTCATGACAACCGACCCTGGAGACCTCGTTTTAGATCCTACCTGTGGAAGCGGAACAACCGCCTATGTGGCCGAGCAATGGGGACGCAGATGGATTACCTGCGATACATCACGCGTTGCTATTACACTTGCCAAACAAAGGTTAATGACGGCACAATACGACTATTATAAATTAGCTCATACAGAAGAAGGCGTCGGAAGCGGATTTGTTTATAAAACCGTCCCTCATATTACGCTTAAATCGCTTGCTAACGATGAACCTCCTGCCCAAGAAACCCTCTATGACCAACCTTATATAGATAAATCCAAAGCGCGCGTAGCAGGGCCGTTTACTGTTGAAGCAGTACCTGCTCCTGTTTCAAAAAGTCTCGATGAAATTGATAATATTGGATCCTCCGATATTTCAATTGCACGTTCAGGAGAAACACTTCACCAATCTGAATGGCGGGATGAACTTTTAAATAATGGTGTTCGCGGAAAGGGAGGGCAGTATATTAAATTTAGCCGAGTCGAACCTTTGTCCGGCACACGTTATATTCAAGCAGAAGCTGAAACCAAGGAAGACGAAGTTAATAAACGTCAGAGGGTATTTATAGTATTTGGACCTGAATATGCTCCAATGGAAAGCAGACAAGTGGAACTTGCTATTGAAGAGGCTCAATCCTTAAAACCTAAAACAGATATAATTTTATTTGCCGCATTTCAGTTTGACCCGGAAGCCGCAAAAGACATTGACGAAACAAATTGGCCTGGAGTTACATTATTACGCGTCCAGATGAATGCTGACCTCTTCACCGACGATCTTAAGAAAAAACGTACCAGTAATGATAGTTTTTGGCTGTTAGGTCAGCCGGACGTGCGGATTATGAAAATAGAAAAAGGCGAGCATAAGGGAAATTTTCAGTTAGAAGTAAAAGGATTTGATTATTACGACACTAAAACAGGCAATGTTGTTTCCGGAGGACAAAATAATATTGCAATGTGGATGCTCGATACCGATTACGACGGAAGAAGTTTATTTCCTAGGCAAGTTTTTTTTCCTATGGCTTCGGATATCGAAGGGTGGAGTAAGTTGGCAAAAAACCTTAAAGCCGAGATAGACCAGGAATTGATAGAAGCATATCGCGGCACCGTTTCACTGCCTTTTTCGGCAGGCGAATATAAAAGGTGCGCGGTTAAAATAATTGACGATAGAGGTATAGAAAGCCTAAGAATCATAAATTTATAGGATTATTATGGAAGGAATAAAAAATATAGATAAACTTATTATAAATTCTCCTTACGAAGAACCGAAAGAACACTGGTCATATGACCGTGCAACCAGGACTTTTAGTAGGGTTTATGGAAGGAGACCTGCAGGATACGTAATGGCAACGCCTAATTCTAGATCGTTTGACGACCCCGGTATTTTTATCGAGATTAAACTTGTAAACGATATAAGAAAGCGCGTTCAAATATGGCGAGAAAGCGGTTATTTAGGGGTTACCGGTATTACAAAAAGACTTCTTGAGCATTGGTATAATCCCGAAGAGAGGCAATATAGAAGATTTTTTTTCTGCCAGCTCGAAGCCATAGAAACATTAATCTGGTTGGTTGAAGCACCGGATTCTGAAAAAATCGGCATAGAGTTATCTTCCGACGGCGGCGAGTTTAATAGGATCTGTTCAAAAATGGCTACCGGTTCTGGAAAAACCATAGTAATGTCCATGCTTATAGCCTGGCAGGTTCTGAACAAAATCGCATATCCAAAAGACACAAGGTTTTCAAAAAACGTTTTTGTCGTAGCTCCTGGACTTACCGTAAAAAACAGATTGCAGGTTTTAATCCCCGATTCAAATAATAACTATTACGACGAGTTTAATATTATACCCGTTGGTCTTATAGAATACTTAAGACAGGGCAAGGTCGTCATAAACAACTGGCATGCGCTAAGTTGGGATACAGAGGAAAGATTGAGAAAAAAGAAATCCGTCGATAAACGCGGTGCAAAAAGCGACGAGGCTTATGTGCGGGAAGTTCTCGGCGATATGGCGGCAAGTAAGAATATAGTCGTTATAAACGATGAAGCTCATCATGCTTGGAGGTCGAATTTGGCGGCTGAGGGCAAATATATGCGTCAAAGGGATATGAAAGACAGTGCGGAAGAAGCTACTATTTGGGTTGGCGGACTTGACCGGATTAATAAGGCACGCGGAATTTTAAGTTGTTTTGATTTTTCCGCTACGCCGTTTGCCCCTTCAGGAAAAAGATCCGATGAAGAAACTCTTTTTAACTGGATAGTCAGCGATTTCGGATTGAACGACGCAATAGAATCAGGTCTTGTAAAAACGCCGAGAGTAGTTTTAAGAGACGATAGCCGTATAGACGTAAAAAGTTATAAATCGAGGCTATATCATATTTATATGGACGATGAGGTTAAAGACGACATTAACCGCAAAGCTGAAGCCTCGGAACCTTTGCCCGATTTAATAAGAAACGCTTATTATCTTCTCGGCAAAGACTGGCTCATAACGAAAGAATCATGGGATAAGGCAGGACAAGAAATTCCGCCGGTTATGATAACCGTCGCAAACAGAACGGAAACAGCGGCAAGGATTAAATTTGCATTTGACCATAACGAGATATTAATTCCTGAGTTATGCGATCCTGAAAGAATACTACAGATAGACTCCAAGGTTCTTGGCGAAGCGGAGTCTCAAATTGATTTAGCGGAAACTACGCACACTGATATTGAAGACGAAAACAACGGCAATGAAGACAGAAAGTTAAATAAAAAACAGCAGGCAGAATATTTGCGCCGTATTGTTGATACCGTCGGACAAAAGGGACAGCCTGGCGAAAAAATACAAAATGTGATTTCCGTAGGCATGTTATCTGAAGGCTGGGATGCAAAAACCGTTACACATATTATGGGTTTGCGCGCTTTTTCAAGCCAGCTTTTGTGCGAGCAGGTCGTAGGACGTGGATTAAGAAGGACTTCATACGAAGTTGGACAGGACGGATTATTTGAACCGGAATATGTGAATATTTTCGGCGTGCCTTTTACTTTTTTGCCGCATGAAGGCGGAGACGGCGCACCTCCTTTACCTCCAAAACCGAAGACGACGATTGAACCTGTAAAAGAAAAGGAAAGATTTGCTTTGTCATGGCCGAACGTCATTCGTATAGACCGTGTTTACCGCTCGTCTTTAGGAATTAATTTCGATGAGATTAATCCGATGGAACTTGACCCATATGAGAGTATAACCTCTGCAGAAATGGCGCCGATTTTAGAAGGCAAGCCAAACAGGGTAGGCGAAATGTCCGAAATTGACCTTAAAGATATTGCTCAGAGATTTCGCATGCAGACTATTATTTTTGAAACCGCTAAGCGTATTTATAACAATGAAAAGGAAAAATGGCAGGGAATCAAGGAGTATTTATTTGGACAGTTAATCGGAATAGTATCGCAATTTGTAGAAAGGGATAAAATTGTTATAAAGAACGATTTATTTAAAAACGATGAACTGCGTAAAATCGTCCTTATTATTTTAAATATGAATAAGGTAATTCACTATGTTTGGCAGGCTATAAAACTTGAAAATACCCAAGAAATTAAGCCAATTTTCGATACGGTTAAATCTATACGGTCAACCGGAGATATGAGAACGTGGTACACGAGTAAGCCTTGCGAATATACGATAAAATCGCATATTAATTTCTGCGTTTATGACAGCACCTGGGAGGCTACCGAATCTTATATACTCGATAAAAGCAAATACGTGGACG
>JAJZYP010000086.1 GCA_021798015.1 bacterium | reverse complement strand
TGCGAGTATAGCGGGCTTAAGGAAAGAAGAAAGCGTTCACGCCGGACTTGCGCTTTCAAAAGGTTATGAAATAGTAAAAAACGGCAGTCTTGAATTAAAAGGCTCTTGGTGCAAAAACGGCAGACCGAGGGAAATAAAACTTTCTTCGAAGAAACTTAAAGAACTTGCGGAACTTCGTAAATTCGCGATGAACTGCAATTACGATACCGGCAGGAACTTAAAGCAGGAAATGAACCATCTGGGAAATTCAATTAAAAATGCCGGCTTTAATATGCACGCCGTAAGGCATTCCGTTGCGCAGGAAAGGTATGCGGAACTGGTTTTAAACGGGTATTCCGAAAAAGATTCTAAAATAGCCGTTTCCAATGAATTGGGGCATAATAGGGATTATGTAACGAAGGTTTATCTGGGAAAAGATGGGGATTAATATTTCAATATTATTGAATTTGTTTTAGTCGTTCATTAGGTCATTAAATCTTTCATGGAGAGACTTATCTTTTATAGTTTTATAATTAGGATATTTACCATTAATAGCAAGTTTTTCGGCGTCAATAAGATAAGATGGAACCCCTTTTGTTTTTGGTATTAATTTGCTATACGCCAATGCCGAAACGCCCCATAGCAATAATTCCTTGCTAAATTTCATTGGATCGTAAAACGGATTCGAGGAAAGCAATGCGCCTGCAACGGGTATCCCTGTGAAAATAAGGCTATACATATCTATTTTGTTGAAAAACGCTATTGTTTTCTTATATTCAGATTTAGCTACTTCAAAATTCTTTATAAAATCACCAACAATAATATCTTTAGCGTGTTCTTTATTTTCGCATTTTGATATTTCTTTTTTTAAACCATCAAGACTTTTTTGAAATTCTATACGTTCATCTTTATGTTTTTCTTTAAATTTTATTAAATTTTCCATTGGGATTCCACTAAGATTACTAGGAAGCAAACCATCTATGGCAAGATTACATAAATATACATCATCCATTGAGAAACGAATATCTTTATTGAAATTGCCTTCTTGTGAAAAATAGGTTCCGGCAATCCATGAGTCATTGGAATCGGTTAAAAGATTAAGATCACGTTTTTCTGCAACAACCTTGGAAAGATAAAACATGTAAATACCAGCTATATACCGCGGAATTTTAATAAAACCGCCATCCGCTAATTTATCTAATTTGGAAGACATTTCTTGAAAGAGAGATTGTAGCCTAACATCTGTTTTTTCAGGATGTATACGGGCAAAATCATCGAAGCTATGAGAAGAAAATCCTGATGGCATTGCCAACCCTTCTTTGGAGCGTTTAAGTTGTTCGTAAAAATTTAAAAAATTGGTTCCGGCAATATTTTTTTCATCATTCTTTAAGTATAAATCTATTACAATTCCTGCATCTATTGCCTCTTTCACCTCTTCATTATCATAAGGGTCGTAGCTCGCAGGAACAATTCTAAAAATTCTATCCCAGACTAGGATAGATTTTTTCAGAAAATCAATATCGTGAAACTCTATTGTTGGGTAATATAAAGCGTAAAATGCCATCACAATTCCTTTTTATTGTACATTATTATAAAAAAAATGCTTTAAAAAAATTAATATGCTTTATATAAATGCATAAAATGTATTATAATAAAATTAAATATAAAATAAAAGTTTTTATACTCATGAATCCTTGGATTGAATTAAGCATAGAATACGCGAATCAGAGAAATTATTTAGATGATTTATTTCAGGTATACCCCACAATTCCTGAAGGGTTAAGAGAAATAGATAACTATCTCTGGGGTAAAATTGAGAAGTCTTTTAATAAAAGAAATAACATAGAACTATTAAAAAATCTTTTGAAGGCCGAACTCTTTCCGATAAAAGATTCTTATGTTGCTTATTTAAAAAGGGATAAATCCTCAATTGAAAGGAATCCTGCAACAGTAGACCGACTTTGCGGGAGATTGTACGAAATGGGGCTTGATGCAATTTACAATAAATGCTCTGAGCCCAAAGAAACTAATAGGCAAATCGGTCCCTTATTTAGAAGATGGTTAAATAAAAAATCCTTAGGCATCCAACCGGTAGATATTAATGAATTTAAAAAGACAAAAGGAAACGCAATTTTAGATGGAAGCGATGCCGAATTATCAGCTTTCGCAAAAGTTTTTCTAAATTATAACCATAATAAAGGTCTTGATTTTATAAGCCGGTTTAATGGTAAATATATTATTGGAGAAGCAAAATTTTTGACAGATTTTGGCGGACATCAAAATGCACAGTTTAACGATGCAATTTCTACATTAACGCTAAAGAATGTTAATGCCATTATTATTGCAATATTAGACGGCGTTTTATATATAAGTGGTGGCAATAAAATGCATAAAAGTCTAACAACGGGACTTAAGGAATATAATATTATGAGTGCATTAGTTCTAAGAGAATTTTTATATCAAATTTAAAAATTATGTTCATAACATACAAAAATAAAAAAACTGAACAAGAAATCTTAAACAATACGCCAAAGGTTCAACTTAAATTAGTTTACGGGAATCATTTGCGTAATAAGCTTATTCACGGAAATAATTTAAGCATACTCAAAACATTGCTTGATGATTACCAACTTAAGGGCAAGATAGATTTGATTTATATAGATCCTCCGTTTTCTACAAATAACTGCTATAAAATAGGATCATCAAGGTCTAATACTATAAGTATGAATAATAGCGACGATATAGCATATACCGATATAATTGTAAACGAATATTTTCTCGAATTTTTAAGGGAGAGATTGGTTCTTATGAGGGAAATGATGTCTGAGAAGGCATCCATTTACCTTCATATAGATTATAAAATAGGACATTACGTGAAAATCATAATGGATGAAATATTCGGAAAAAATAATTTCAGAAATGATATCACAAGAATTAAATGTAATCCTAAAAATTTTATGAGAAAAGCGTACGGAAATATAAAAGATATGATTCTTTTCTATTCAAAATCCGGAAATAATACATGGAATGAACCAAAAACTTCTTTTAGCAGGCAAGATATTGAAAAATTATTTAAGAAAATAGATGAAAACGGTAGGCGATATACCACAATTCCTCTTCATGCACCTGGCGAAACCGTTAACGGAAAAACCGGCAAACCATGGCGCGATATGAATCCTCCTGAAGGTAGACACTGGAGGAGCGAACCTTCCGTTTTAGAGGAACTGGACAAGCAAGGTTTAATTGAGTGGTCTAAAACAGGGGTTCCAAGAAAAAAAATATATGCTGACGAAAAAGATGGGAAAAGAATGCAGGACATTTGGGAATTTAAAGATCCGCAACATCCTCAATACCCAACAGGAAAAAACTTAGACTTATTGAAATTTATTATTCAGACTTCCTCAAATAAAGGAGATTTGATTCTTGATTCTTTTTGTGGTTCCGGAACAACTCTGGTTGCAGCTCAGGAATTAGGGCGAAACTGGATAGGAATTGACAGTTCAGAGCATGCAATAAAAATTACTAAAAAGAACCTGTCTAAAATTCCGCAAGAACTATTTGCGGATAATTTTGAATATGAATTTTTGGAAGAAAAAACTTTAGAAAACAATTATATTATTTCAGTTTAAAATTATTTCTAATAATCACTTATGGCTCTTAATGTATTTATAAGCTATTCGACATATGATATTCAAAATGCAAAAAATCTTGCCGGTTGGGTTTCTCAGGCAGGGGCACAGCCTTTTATTTCACAATATTCATTAATGCCGGGAACGCCGCTTTCACCAACTATTATAAACAAAATAAAGAACTGCGATATTTTTTTACTCCTTTGGTCGGAAAATGCAAAAAATTCTGAATGGGTTTCTCAGGAAATAGGAATAGCCGTAGGGAATAATAAAACCATTATCCCATTAGTTTTACACCAGGGTATTTATTTGCCCGGCTTCATCAAGGATCTTAAATATATTGATGTTTATAAAGATCCTGTAGCGGCTACAAATGAGATTTATTCCACGATAGCTATTTATGTTAAACAAAAAGAACAGCAAGAAGAAAATATTAAAATAATTTTCGGGGTAGCTGGGGCAATCCTTCTTTTTGTAGCGATTGCAGGAAAATAGGGTATATTAGGATTAGGAATTTTCTATAAATATAAAAATAGGCAGGATAAAATATGATGATATTTATATAGGATATTCGCATTCGATAAGATTCCCAGTTTTTATATTTGTAAGGATACCGTATTTCTGTTGTAGTTGCTCCATGATTTTCTGGTCTTGTTCATTCCAATCAGCTTGATATGTATAGCAAAAGTCGTAAGAAATCATACGATTGAATTTACCTTCCGTAGCGATTCCTAAAACCTTTGGTTTTTTGTGAATTCCCCTTGCAACATGACACGTGCTGAATAATAGGTTTTCTCTCGTTTCCTTGCCTATTGATTCAAAGTTATCAATGAAGACGAAACAATAAGTGGTGTCGGAATTATCAGGGGAGACTACCCTGCGTATTATATTTATTTTATCGTTAATTTTGTTATGAGCAAAAACCTGTGCATCGTAAAACATTTTAGAAAGGGAGCGCCTTTGCAATCTGCTGGGTCTAGCCAGCTCCCGCGCGACGAGTTCGTATTTTTCTGAACCTTCATGAGCCTTTTCTATAAGGCTATCCCATCCATAACTTATTTTGTCGGCCTCTTTTTTGGCTTTATATCTCTCTTCACTATTAAAACTTTCCCATGAACCGCCTGTAAAATGAACAAAGTCTGATTTTTCAATTCCCTGAAACGTTCTTTCGTTTGCAAGGTAGTAGGCAAGTAACTCTTCTTCCCCTCCTTGGATAATCATATATTGTTTGTTATTTATTAAGTTTTCTTTTTCCTGCAAATAATCGGCAAAATCTTTGATAGTATCTAATTCTTTAAAAACAATTTTCGCAAAATCACTAGTAAAAACATGAACCGAATTGTTTTTGACTTCATCCATAAAATTAGAAAAATCCTCTCCTTCCCCCACGAGAACAGATATGAGAAATATTTTTTTAATCGCTGAAGGATCAAATAACTCTGGTCTTCTGCGGGAATTCGCTAAACTTACGGATGTTTTTAAATCAAACAACTGTCTTCTGGCTCCTGAAAGTTGCTTTATATTCTTTTTTACTTCAGACTTATTATATTTACCGTTTTTAAGTTTTAGGTTTTTAATTTGAAAAATTATTGCAATATCGTCGAAAATTACCAATAAATCACATAATTCTTTGTTGTCAGGTAATTTTGGATTAGGAAAGCACCAGTCTATAAAAAAGGATTTTGTCGCTAATTCATGAATCAGTTCCTCCGCATTTTTTCCCTTTATATTGAAAAAATCTTTAGAAAATGAATTGGTTGACATAATTTTGACAAAAATTTTAAAAAGTTTTAAAATAAATTTAATCCAAAGCCACTGAAAGACAAGTTCGTCCCGCCTTAGAGGGACAGGCGACGGAAACCGGAGGCGAGTCCGATGGACTTGCTTTGCGTTTTTATCATACCTTTTTATCCCCGCTAAATGCTTCATCCAACTTTGCCCTGAGAGCATTAGGGCTTCAATGCTTATATCTTTCCGACATTTTCTCGGACATATGCCCGGCGGCGTCCCTGATAAATTTGGACTCTACCCCTGCCTCTGTTAGGCGGGTTACGAAGATGTGGCGGCAGGCATGAGGGGTAAGCCCTTCCTTTCCTGATAAACCCGCCCTGCGGACGGACGTTTTAAAAGAGCGCTTTATATCATTAAGACGTTTGCCCTTATAACTGAAAACATATTCGCAGTCCTTCTTTATGTTCTTGAGGACGTTTGTTGCCGCAGTTGAAAGGGGATATATCTTCCATTCCCTCGTCTTATTTATCCATACCCGGATAACCTTGTCTTCCAGGTTTACGTCATCCCATTTCAGGCCAAGGACGTCGGATTTTCTAAAACCGGTTAAAGTTGAAAATCCGATAAACAATTTCACATGAGGAGAAGCAACCGCTATCAACCGCTCCTGTTCCTCTTTAGACAGATATATATCTCGTTTCCCTTCCCTAAGTTTTTTATGACCGGCAGCGGGTTCTTATCAACCATTCCATTTTTTATACAGTATTCAAAGAAATGGTGAAGTATGGATATTTCTCGGTTGACGGTCATGAAACTAATTTGGGATTCTTTTTTATCAGTGTTTTTGGGTAATTTTTCCGTTTCGACTTTTCGCTGAAGGCGGTAATTTTCGATATCGCTAACGGTTATATCTTTAATGTCCTTATTCTTAAAAACAGAAAGGAAATGAATAGATAAATATTTTTTGTTCTTTATATTGCTGCTGCTCGACGAATCAGCCTTTATATACCTATCCCATGCGGTAGTAAAATTTACTACCGTCTTTTTTAAAACAGGTAAATCGTTCTTTTCCCGTGCTATATCGGTTTGCTTTGCCTCTGCAATTAGTTTTGCTGATTGCTTATCGGTAGTTTTAGTTGTTCCCTGGTATTTTTTGCCGCCGTAGGTTATACAGTAATACCACAGATATCATTGCCTTTCTTTCGGTAAATAGAAGCCATTTTCTACTCCTCTTAAAGGTAGTAATGGTAGTAAATAAGTAGGAAAACTTTTGCATTTTGCCTCATTTTCATACATAATTTTACATCTTAATTCATATTTTAGTCAAGAGGAAATTTATAGAAGAGGCTTATTTACTGCGGTTTTGAATGGTCGGGACGACTGGATTTGAACCAGCGACCCCTTGCTCCCGAAGCAAGTGCGCTACCGAGCTGCGCTACGTCCCGAAATGAAGTGTATAAATTATTATTATATTACTTATTTTATTTTTTTTCCATTATTTTTTTGCTTTATTTTGCTTTATCTTTGTTTTTGTAATTAAATTCTTTCGCGCATTTCGTTAATAGTTGCGGTATAATTTTTCGTGCCTAATATTCCTGAGCCGCTGACTATAATATCTGCTCCGGAATTAGCCGCTTCGGCTATATTTATTACTTTTATTCCGCCGTCGACCTCAATTTGAGTTTCAAGCTCTCTTTCTTGTATTATTCCAT
>JAJZYP010000013.1 GCA_021798015.1 bacterium | reverse complement strand
ACACGGCGTTGCTGCGTCAGGGTTTCCCCCATTGCGCAATATTCCCCACTGCTGCCTCCCGTAGGAGTCTGGACCGTGTTTCAGTTCCAGTGTGGCTGATCATCCTCTCAGACCAGCTAACCATCTCTGTCTTGGTAGGCTATTACCCTGCCAACTAACTAATGGTCCATAGGCTCATTTATAAGTGGTAGCATTGTGAAGAGGCCACCTTTGATACTTTATCATATGATAAAGTATATTATTCGGTATTAGCAATCCTTTCGAATTGTTATTCCAATCTTATAAGTAGATTACCTATGTATTACTCACCCGTTCGCCACTTTACTTATCCCTTGCGGGACTTTCACGTTCGACTTGCATGTGTTAGGCACGCCGCCAGCGTTTGTTCTGAGCCAGAATCAAACTCTCTATAACAATAAAAATGTATTGAAATTAACTTATTTTTTTAATGCGTGCTGTTTAGTTCTCAAAGACCAATCTTCTTTTAGCAGGCTTTTAAATGCCTTATCTTGAAGTGTTTAGACAGTATATAAAATTAAGAAATTAATGTCAAGCCTTTTTTAAAGAATTTATTTTTATTTTATATATTTTTTTCTTGCCTACTTTTATTATAAATTCTTTAGTGTTTAAAGGCATTGAGGCATAATTCGAATCTAACCTAATTTCAATTGTGTTATTATTAGATTCTAAATACATTTTAATAGCTCCCTGTTTAATAAGCCTTTTTGCCTCGCTATTAGATTCAATGGCACCAATATAAGTTAATAAAGATATGATATTTAAATTAAAAGCTTGGGGCAGAATCTCCACATATTTTTCAAAATTATCCGGATTGAGTTCTATTATTTTTATATCACCAGGATTAATCCTTCTTTGAAACATTTCTTCAAAATATTTTAAAGCCTTTTCGGCTAAAGATTTGCCGTAATATGTTTCTACAATTTCTGAGGCAAGTTTTTTCTTGGCAAATATAGGGTTTATTCCTTCATTTATTTCTTTTTTTAAAAGATCTAATTCCGAATTGCTTATGAAACTTAAGAGTTCATAATATTTAATCATCATTTCATCCGATATCGACATAATTTTGCCAAACATGTCATTTGGTTCATCGGATATGCCTATCGAATTCCCAAGTGATTTACTCATCTTGTTTTTACCGTCAAGACCCTCAAGTAAGGGCATAGTCATAATAACTTGAGGACTTACATTGAAACTCTTCATTAATTCCCTGCCGACGATAAGATTAAATTTTTGATCATTTCCTCCAATCTCAATGTCCGATTTAAGAAATAATGAATCAAATCCCTGAAGCAATGGATAAATAAACTCATGTATTGCTATAGGGCTATTATCATTAAGCCTTTTTTCAAAATCATCTTTTTCAAGCATTCTTCTTACCGTATAATTTGAGGAGATTTTAATAAATTCATTTAGCTTTATATTGGATAACCACCAACTATTAAAAAGAATTTTTGTTCTTTCAGCCTTCAGTATCTTAAATGCCTGACTTCGATAATCCTTGGAATTTCTTAAAACATCTTCTTCGGATAATGGCTTTCTTGTTTCTGATTTTCCTGTAGGATCACCAATCATAGCTGTAAAATCGCCTATGATAAAAAGCACTTGATGACCATACTCTTGAAAAGTTCTTAACTTGTTTAATAAAACGGTATGCCCCAGATGTATATCAGGAGACGTAGGATCAAAACCTGCCTTAATTTTTAACGGCAAACCGTTTTTTATTGAATACGACAGTTTTTCATAAAGTTCATCTTCTTTTATAAGTTCAATGCAACCCCGCTTTATAGCATCGATTTGAACCTGAATTTGACTTTCTATTTCTGATTTTTTATTGTTCGCATTCATAAACAAATTCACCTTGATTGAAAATTTAAATTAAAAATTAATGGGGATCAATATAAATCTTCTGAATGTCTTTGCTTAGTTTTGTCGTTTTATCGACCACTATTAAAACTCCGTTGAATATAATGTTTTTCTCTTCGGGAATAAATTTATCGGGCATTCCTGTTAAATATCTCTTTATTGCAATATCTTTATTTGTCCCAACAACCGAATATTTAGAACCTACCATACCGACATCAGTTATATAAGCAGTACCTTTTGGCAAAATCATACCGTCATTTGTTTGAACATGGGTATGGGTTCCGACCAGAGCCGATACCTCTCCGTCTAAATATAATGCAAGGGCTTCTTTTTCAGAGGTTGCCTCGGCATGAAAATCTATAATTATAGCATCGGAATAGTTGGAAATTTTTTTAATTATATCTTTTGCAACCGTAAACGGCGATTCCGTCAGTCCTTTCATAAAAACCCTTCCTTCTAAATTTATAACCCCTATTTTTCTTTCAAATCTGGAATCAAATATGCCATAACCAACCCCTGGAACTAAAGGAGAATAGTTTGCCGGTCTTAAAAGCTTGGATTGCCCTGCTATGTAGGGAATTATAGATTTTTGATCCCAAATATGATTTCCTGAGGTAATAACATCGATGCCCAAACCTAATATGAACTCTGCAATGTCCGGTGTTATTCCCATTCCATGGGCAGCATTTTCTCCATTGGCTATAATAAACTCCGGTTCATATTGAAAAGCCAAATCACGGATAAGGTCTTTAACCGTCAGTCTTCCAGGCTTCCCTATAATATCGCCTATAAAAAGAATTTTAATATCTTTATCTAGCAAATTCCGTTGCCCTCGTCTCTCTAATAACGGTAACCTTAATCTGTCCTGGATATTGAAGTGAGGATTCTATTTTTTTAGCAATATCTTTAGATAACATAACAGAATCATCATCCGATACTTTTTGGCTTTGAACGATAGCTCTAATCTCTCTTCCTGCTTGAATAACATAACTTTTGGCAACACCGTTAAATGAATTAGCAATTGATTCAAGATCCTCAAGCCTTTTCACATAAGTCTCAAACATCTCTTTTCTCGCACCGGGTCTTGCGGCGCTTAACGCATCGGCAGCAGACACTAAAACAGCCAACACACTATTTGGTTCTTCATCATAATGATGAGCAGCGATAGCATGCACCACCTTTGGTGATTCACCAAACTTCTTAGCAAGCTCGGCTCCTATAACGGCATGGGAACCTTCAATCTCATGATCAACCGCTTTTCCTATATCGTGTAAAAGACCTGCCCTTTTTGCCTGCTTTACATTGATGCCAAGTTCTGAAGCCATTATTCCGCATAAGAAAGCAACCTCTATCGAATGATTATACACATTTTGAGAATAACTCGTCCTATATTTCAACCTTCCTAAAAGCTTGAGAATTTCAGGATGAATACCGTGCACACCAACATCGAAAGTAGCCTGCTCGCCGGCTTCCTTCATTGCAAGACTGAGTTCTTCTTCGACTTTACCAACCACTTCTTCGATTCTGGCTGGATGAATTCTGCCATCGGTTATTAATCTTTCAAGCGAAAGTCTTGCTATTTCTCTTTTAACCGGGTTAAAAGATGACAATATAACAGCTTCCGGGGTCTCATCGATTATAAAATCGACACCCGTGGCTGCTTCTAACGCCCTTATGTTTCTACCTTCTCTTCCGATTATCCTGCCCTTCATATCATCACTGGGAAGCTGAACCGACGATATAGATTTTTCCGCAACATAATCGCCGGCATACCGTTGCACCGCTAATGCTATAATCTCTTTAGCTTTTTTATCGGCAACTTCTTTTGTTTCATCCTCTATTCTTTTAATAGATTTTGCCGCTTCATGTTTAGCCTCTTCGACTATTGAATTTATGAGAGAATTTTTAGCCTCCGAGATAGTCATACCCGATATCTTTTCTAATTCGTAAATCTTTTCCTTTAATGTTTCTTCTATTTTTTTTTCTTTCTCAACTATTGTTTTTTCAGATTGAATTAATCCTCTTTCCCTTCTTAAAAAATCGCTTTCTTTTTTTTCGATTAATGTTATCCTTTTTTCAAGATTATCTTCTTTAATTGATAATCTTTTTTCCATTTGGCTTAATTCCTGTTTTTGAAGTCTTATCTCTTCCTCTGCAATTTCTTTTAACCTTATAGTTTCGGATTTAATACTTAAAAGCGAATCCTTCTTAATTTCTTCCGCATCTTTTTCGGCATTTTTTACAATTAAATCAGCTTTAGATACGGCATTTTTTAACGAAATTTTATCAATAATATATTTAACAATAAACCCCGTAATAAAGAACAAAAGAGAAAAACCGATTATTATTCCTATAACAAAACCATTTAACATTATTGTATCTCCTTAATGTTATAAATCATTATTTAATTGTTTACTTTAACCAAACCATTCTCTGTAAGCAGGTAATGCATCTTTATATCGTTATTATTAAATTCTAATTCGTCATCCGAAATTAGCTGAAAGCCGTAACAAACTCCAATAAATAAAGAATTTTTTGCTTGACTGAGAACTTTATCGTAACACCCTTTTCCGTAACCTGCTCTATTTCCAAATATATCAAATACAACTCCCGGTATAAAAAAAACATCTATTTCCTTTATATCTATAATGCAACTGCCCTCTGGGCATAATATGCCGTAATCGTCTTTTTCCATTGAATTAATATTTTCAAATTTATTAAAACAAATATACTTCCCTTTAGAATACCGAGGAAGATAAAAATTAATACTTTTAGATGCATCTAATTTAATAATATATTCTATTCTTACCTCATTTTTCACACTCATATAAATTGCTACATTCTTAAAAAAATTATCTTTTATAAAAGAATAAGCATTGGCAGCAATATTTAAGCTGAGATATTTAATTGCATCCTCGCTTAATTTATTGCGTATTTCAATTACCTTTTTTCTCGCGATATTCTTTTTAATCATTATCTATTCATATAATATAATAAAAGATAAAAGTAACATTATAACCGATAACTGAACAGATTATATTGCGCTAAATTTAAATAAATTTTAAAGGGAATAAAAATGGAAGAGGACAGTATAACAAAGAAAACCCCGCTTGTGCCGAAACGGTTTTAAAATTGGACCTATTTCAAAATAGGTGGTAATCGTTTGCCAAATGAATTAAGAATCAAAGTTATCTATGTTTCTATATCAAAAAGCAGTGGCAATCCCATTCTATCCAACTGTTGGGTCAATTTTAAAAACCTAATATCGAACACTGCAGGGTATAAGTCCATAACCTCATCTAAAGAGAGTGAGTTATATAATTATGTATATTGTTAATTTTCTCTAAGACCCTTTTGCTTTCACTATTAACTTCCGTCTTATTGGATATAAAATCGTCAGCTATATTAAGAGCGGTTAAAACAGCTACATTAAAAGAATCAACCGATTTTGTCTGCTTTATGATTTTATCGGCTTTAGCATTCACATAGTCTGCTAACTGTTCTAAATATTTTTTATCCTTATCGCTATTTATAATGAACTTATGATTCATTATTATAAGCTCGACGAATGAGTTGTGTTGAACTCTGTTTTCCATCATAATTATAATTGTATCGCTTCCAAATTGACCATTATACTATCAATCTTTTTTATTATTATATCATTTTCCATTTCATTTTGCGCAATTTTATTTTTCAATTCGTTAATCTCATCATCTTTAGCTTTAACCTCCATTAAAAGTCGATCCCGTTCAATTTTTATTTTTTCAAATAACTCTTTAATTAAAATAACCTTTTCTTCAATTGTGTTAAGATTATTGATATCCATTTTTTGAGATCCTATAAATAATTCATCCATAAGTTTAAATAATTATTTTAAAAAAGTTTAACGATAAGTTATGCCGACGTATAAAGATGGGCATATGGCCTGGCGCTTGAAGGAACAATTTTATAAAAAGATTTGTCCATAATGTCTTCGAAAGCAATATTAAAATTATCTGCGTATTCTAATAAATATTTTTTTAAAAAGGCCGTATCTTTATCATCTGCTTCGTATAGGTCAACCTCTTTTGAATATTTTGAAAAATCTATTTTCTTTCGTAAATATATAACTCCTCCATGCATACCTGTCGCAAAATAATCGCTGCAGGTGTCGTCCGTATCGTTTAGCCCCAACAAAACAATAACTCCTCCCGCCATATATTCCGCAAAAAAACTTCCCACTTTTCCGCCAATTATTATAACAGGCAACTGCTCATCATAACCCTTCATATGTATTCCAACTCTATATCCCGCATTCCCTAAAATATAAATCCTACCGCCTCTCATGCCATACCCAACCACATCTCCGGCATCACCTTTTATTAAAATTTTTCCGGCATTCATAGTGTTGCCGACATTATCCTGCGCATTGCCATTTACAACTATGGTCGGACCATCCATAAAAACCCCTAAATCATTGCCCGGAACACCATTTATGTTAATAACTATATCATCGCCTTTAATGCCGTCTCCGATATAATACTGCCCATTAACATTTTCCAAAAAAAATTTTTTAATCCCCCTTCCAATCCCTTCCCTTATTAATTTGTTAAGGTCCTTATAATGCATCCCGCTTGCATCAATCGTTATCATGTCTCTACTTAACTCTCCTTATATCTTTTTATCTTTTTAACACTATTATAATCCCGCATGTTTAATTCCCAATACTTTAAGCTCGGCATCGGTTAATTCAACACCCCTTAATCTTTCTCTTGATCCTCTCAAGCTTTCGATGGAATTAACGCCCATAGCCCCTAAAACCTCCTGAATTTCGTGACTCCATGCGGAAATAAGATTATACAATCTTTCCCCGTAAACTTCCGGGTCGAGCCTTCTGACGAGCTCGGGTCTTTGAGTCGTTATTCCCCAACTGCAATTTCCCGTATTACATTTTCCGCACACATGACAGCCCATAACAATAAGGGCAGCCGTTCCGATTGCAACGGCATCCGCCCCAAGAGCAATAGCTTTTACGGCATCCGCGCTTGACCTGATACTCCCTGCGGCAATAAGGGAAGCCTCATTTCTAATTCCTTCTTCCCTAAGTCTTTCATCAACCTGAGCGAGAGCAAGCTCGATAGGAATCCCTACATGATCTTTTATAATATTTGGCGCCGCGCCTGTCCCGCCCGTGTATCCATCGATATATATTATATCTGCCCCTGCCCTGACTATTCCGCTAACAATGGCAGCGACATTATGAACGGCGGCAATTTTGACGGAAACAGGTTTTTCATAATTTGTAGCCTCTTTTATGGCAAAAATAAGTTGCCTTAAGTCTTCGATAGAGTAAATATCATGGTGAGGCGCCGGAGAAATTGCATCCGTTCCCAATGGAATCATCCTTGTCCTGGATATATCCAGACCTATTTTTTCACCGGGTAGATGACCCCCTATTCCCGGCTTCGCGCCCTGTCCTATTTTTATTTCAACAGCAATACCGCTATTTAAATAATCTCTATGAACGCCAAATCTTCCCGAAGCAACCTGAACGATAATGTTTTTACCGAACGGAATCAGATCATCATGAAGTCCGCCTTCGCCTGTATTCATAACTATTCCTAAAGCCCTGGCAGCCAAAGCCATAGCTTTTTGAGCGTTTAATGAAATAGATCCGTAAGACATTGCGCCAAAAACAAAAGGCGTTTGTAATTCAATTTGAGGAGGCATTTTCGTTTTTAAAATCGGCTCGCCCTCCTCGTTAAAATCAAGTTCGATTTTAGAGGGTTTTTTGCCAAGATAAGTCTTAAGTTCCATCGGCTCTCGCAATGGATCGATAGATGGATTAGTAACCTGACAGGCGTCTAAAAGTATATGGTCAAAATATTTTTTATATTTAAAGGTTGTCCCCATTCCGGAAATGACGATTCCGCCCGTTTCAGACTGTTTCCAGATACTTTTAATGTGATTGTCTTTCCAATTGCCGTTTTCCCTGATAACCGTGGGATTTTTAATAATAGAAATGGCGTCTTCGGGACAATAAGTGTAACATCTGCCGCAAGCTACACATTTAGAATGGTCGGCGATAATTTTATCACCGCCAAAGCTATATGTTCCCCACCCGCAGTTTTGAATGCATCTTTTGCATCTTACGCATTTTGTGTGGTCTATTAGCGCCAGATATTCGGATTGTATGTTAGAGAACGAGGATTTTATCATAAACCGATTACTCTCCCTTTTTGAGGCACTAACTCTTCAAACTTGACTATAACTGGTTCACCTGCCTTAGGAGACCATACTAAATCAGGAGAAGGACAAATTGCCCTGATAGCGGCTTCTTCGGATGCCACATAGGTGAAATCCCCCATTGTCGCAGCAACAAGCGGTCTAAGCTTAATCCTGTCATTCATTGCAACCATACCGCCTGAATACCCAAATACGATAGCGAATGGCCCGTTTAAAAGGGCGCTGCCGTATATCTGTCTTAGTGCGGTTAATAATTCTTTTTTTTCGTTATCCATTTTATCGATATTCTGATAAAAGGGCGCTGCCAATACAAGAGTGGCTAACTCAATTGAAAGACCGTGTTTTCTGATTAAAAGATCAAAAATATATGTTATAACCTCCGTGTCTGTTTTTAGCGAAAGATTATACTTATACATTTCAAGATATCTCTTGTTAATACCGTATGATGATATCTCGCCATTGTGCACAATAGACCAATCAAGCAATGTAAATGGATGCGCACCGCCCCACCAACCCGGAGTATTTGTAGGAAAACGGTTATGAGCTGTCCACATATAGCCTTCAACCTCATCTAACTTATAAAAATCGGCAATATCTTCAGGGTACCCTACCCCCTTAAATGCCCCCATATTTTTTCCGCTTGAAAAAACATAAGCTCCATCATAATTCTCGTTAATCAACATAACGCTTTGAACAACAAAATCATCATCTCCAAGATCGTGAAATAGTTTATCCTGCCTATCGGATTTTGGTTTCATAAAATAGCGGTGCAGATATGGATGCTCTATAATTTTGGAAGTTTTTGACGTTGGTATAGTCTCCTCTTTTTCGATAACAAAATTATTTTTAAGATATTCTTCAACACTACTTTTTGCGGATAAATTATCATACATTATATGGAATGCGTACAATTCGGCATAATCTCGGTAATTGCCATAAACGGCGAAACCGCCGCCTAAGCCGTTACCTCTATCATGTTCGACAGATATTGCCTTTTTAATGTTGCTACCTGTGATTTTAACCCTTTTTGCATTTATTATTCCGCATAAACCGCATCCGGAAATATCTCTTTCAATACTAAATTTATTTTTTAACTTTAACACTTTAATCCCTCAGCCCTTTTGTATATAAAATTATTTTTCTTAAATTGATCTAAGCCATTTATAATATAACTTGAAACTAATTAAATATTAACATATAAGAAATTTTTTAACAAATATTTTATAATATGTTTTTTATTTTCTATAATATATTTTCATCTATAATCTTTTTAAAATCGGCAGCAACAACCTTTTTTATGGGAGGAAGCCCCAATTTTTTCCTAATTCCTTCCTGCGGGTCCCCCAGCCTTAAAGTTTTAAAGAAAAGGTCTTCCGCCTTTTTAACTTTTTGAGGGGAGGCGCCATTTTTTATCGCAAGATTTTTAAGAGTTGTAAGAACTGTTTCCCAGCTATAATTTTGTGGACATAGCTCAGAACATGTGTGGCATTCAAGACATTCCCAAACTATTCTTGAGGATGTTGCCCTCTCAACATCATTGTCTAAAATCATTTTAATAACCAGCGAGGGGTCATAAGACTCGAAAGAAAGGCTCATCGGGCAATCATTTCTGCAGGCCTGACAATTATAACATCTAACTAAGGATTCCTTGTCGAATATTATAGAATAATCGCTTAAGACCTTTGTTCTGTCAAATTTATCAAGAAATTTTTCTGCCTTAATTTTATGTTGTCCTATAAGCTCTCCGGTTCCTTCTATGCCAAAAGCTAAACACATAAGCTCTTCTAATGTAATAATAGGAATTTGATAAGCGGATCCTTCTTTTAAAAGCATAAACTGATTTGTATCGAACTGCGTAAAACAGGAAGGGCAAACTGTTGTAATTAAATCGGGGTTGACTTCTTTAATCGAGTCTAACTTTATTCTGGCCATAACAAGAGCTTTATCGTGCTCGTCAACTCTATCAAGCGCCTGTCCGCAGCACATCATTTTGTTTTTATAATTTATAACATTAGCTCCAAGCGCTTTAAGAATATTATCGTATTTAAAAGGATCAAAAGGGGAATCAAATCCGATTGCATGGGACGGTCTTACCAAATGACAGCCATAATGTATTGCTATGTTAATACCCTTTAGCGGGTACTTTACATTTGCTTTAATTTTATCTAATCCAACCTCGTCATGTAGATATTCAATAAAATGATAAACGGAAGAACTTCCAGAAAAATTAAGTCCAACACGCCCTAACGTTTTGTTTAATTTTTTTTGGTATGGAAGATTTGAAACGACCTTTGCTCTGATTTGTTTAAGGTTCGAATAGCAACCAGTGCAAACAGACATTATGTCGACATTTTCATTTTCGGCAAGCGCAATATTTCTGATGCCGGTTAAATCAAAAAGTGTTTCATCGATATTTTTTACTAAAGATTTTTCCGGGCAACAGGTAAAAGAATCGATATCTCGATATCTTATATTTAATTTATCTAATACTAAACGGGTAGCCTTTTCCATAAAGGGAAACTTTGCCTGTATCGTGCAACCCCAAAAAAAAGCACTCTCTTTATTCATATATTTTTACCTATTTATGTTTTTTAATCTAATTAATTATTTATTTATTTAAGTAAAATTTAAAAATTTCGATAATTTTTTCTTTTAATTATCACTATTAATAGTATAAAATATAATAAAAAAAAATTCAATTTTAAAAATGATACTTAATCTATGGATATATTTAAACAAATCCAGCCTGAGGATTCATTAAATGATATAGATTACGTAAAAACCTTTTCATCCTTTAATAAACCGGTCTCAATTAAAGGAATAAAAGGAGAAATTCTGTATATGAATGAGCCTGCGAAAATCCTCTCAAAATTATCCGAAGGTGAAATATTTGCCTCATACGATGAAAAATTGCCCGAAGACGTAACGCATGTAAATGAACTTGGGTTCGTCTCTATCGAAAAGAAGATAGAATTAAAAACTGCCGACGGAAAGATAGAGGAAAAATATTTTCATATCGAAAGCAAAATTCTTTTAAATAAATTTGGACTATTTTATGGCACTATGTTTATTTTTTACGATTTTACTTCACTTGTTAAATATATATTAAATAATAAAAATAATTCGGAAAATAAGGTTTATGATGAAATAACAGGCTTATTTTTAAAAAATCAATTTAAAGACATGCTTTCAAAGGAAGCCGAAAGAGTGATAAGATACGGATTCCCTCTTACCCTTGCGGTATTTTTCTTTGAAAATCTTGTTTTTTTCGGTCAATCATGTGGCAAAGATAAATTGAACCAATTGCTCAAATTTTACGGTATTTATTTCAAGCAGAAATTCAGAAAAACCGATACCCTTTTTAGAATAGATTTTAATAACTTTATTTGCATCCTGCCTCATACAAACTATGAAAGCGCAAACAACAAGTTTAAGAAATTACAAAAGGAGTTGGATGAGGCAACAAAATTTCAAAGCAATATAAAACCCGTTTTAATTTTTGGAGTTTCTGAATTTGATCTAAAAAGACATTATAAAAATTATGACCTGTTAATAGAAGAAGCGAAGATAAACCGACAAAATAGAAGAATGTTATAATTTTCTTAAATTTAATTGTTTAATAACATGCCTGACACGCTTTTTAAATATTTATATGAAGAAATAAGCGAAAATATTATACTGATAAAAATCAGTGCAAGGCCTATGTCTCCAAAATTTATATAAAAATGTTTATAATAAATCAATAAAAAAAATATGCCGAGCATCTGAAAAGCCGTTTTCCATTTGCCCTCCTTTCCCGCAGAAATAATAATCCCTTTTTCACTTGCAATAGCCCTTAATCCGGTAATAAATATTTCCCTAAATATAATTATAACAACCACCCATGCAGGAATTCTATTTAATGGAATAAGCATTATAAGAATTGTTACGACAAGAAGTTTATCGGCAATTGGATCTAAAAAAATGCCTAAATTTGTTACCAATTTTTTCTTCCTTGCGATATAACCGTCTATAAAATCGGTTAATACGGCAAGTATAAAAAAAGCCGAGGCATATATGCCATAGATTTCTTTTTTGAAAAATAACAAAGCAAATATTACCGGTATAATTAAAATTCTGGACATTGTCAAAAGATTGGGCATATTGTATATTTGTCTTTTATTTTGCATTTTTATTGTTTTTCTTATAATAATTCATTACCTCGTTAATATAACCTCTGGTTTCGTTGTAGGGAGGTATGCCGCCATATTTTTTAACAGCATTGCTTCCTGCATTATATGCGGCAAGAGCCATGGGTAGATTTCCGCTATATTTAACAATAAGGCTTTTCAGGTATTCTGTTCCGCCATAAATATTTTGAGCCGGATTAAACGGTCTTGAGATATTAAGCTGCCTCTGGGTCTGGGGCATTAATTGCATCAGCCCTTCGGCACCTTTATTTGAAACGGCGTCTCTATTAAACCCTGATTCCGCTTTTATGACGGCTTCTATTAATTTAGGACTGACTCTATATTTGCTGGAGGCTTTAAGTATTATCTTTTTATATAGAACACCGTTATATTGTTTTAAATTATTTGAATTGTGTCTCGTCCTCATATAAAGTCGGTAATTGTTTGAAACAGGCACGTTAGAAAAATAAACCGTTCCGTTTTTACCCACACGCATATAAATGTTGGCTGCCGCAGGCTTAAGGTTAACAAAATTAATTAAGTAAAAAGAAAAAAAAATCGATAATAAATATATATTTTTTTTCATAAACACTCAAATAAAAGGGCATTTACCGCTGAAGCAGCCGAAGAACTTCCCCCAAAATTTCCGAAATTACCGATGGAGGAATAAAAATTGTCTTCATAAAGTAATCTTTTGGACTCCGCTGCCCCGATAAAACCCACAGGCATAGCAATTATTACAGGTGGTTCGTAATTCATAAAGTTATAAAGATGCTTGCATAAATTCATAACATCGATAAGCGCAGTCGGAGCATTACCAATCGCGATTATATCCGGTAATTTTTCTATAGTTGCCAATCTTATGGAAAAGGCTGATTTTGTTATACTATTATAATTATCGACATTATCTTTAATCTTATTGAGAAATTTATATTTATTTTCTAAATTTTGCCAATTTTTCAATAGAATATCATAATCAAGACCTATATAGCAGCTTAAATCAAGTATAATATTTTTATTGACATTTTTACTTATGCCCGCCTTCGTCATTTCGGAGTCGCATACAATTTTTAACGGTTCTTCTTTTTCAATTTTTTTCTTAATTAGATTTACTCCTTTTTGAACCGAATTGTTTGTAAAAAAAACGGAATCTGCATAATTTATATCGCTAGTTGCATGAATAACCCTTTTAACGACAATCTTTTCGGCTTCGGAATAAGAATTATTAAAATGAAGATTATCCTTTAACAAAAAATCTATTATGGATACGCTTTTTTTATAAATTTCTTCGCCAATAATATTAGACGCCATATATAATGTTTTAATAACCTTCCATAAATGTTATAATATATACCAAATTAATATAATAAAATTTATCACATTTTACAACTTAAGACAAGTTATCAATTTATCTCAAAATTGCCGATAGAAAATATGGAAAATAAAGAATGGCTATTTGACAAATCACAACAAGAATTGGAAAAGTTCTGCGTTTTAAACGGATTTAAAAAGTATAACGCTCATCAGGTTATGCGGTGGGTTTATTTTTACCAAATCTTTGATTTTGCTAAAATGACCGATATCTCAAAATCTTTAAGGGGCGGGTTAATAAATAATTTTCATGCTAACCTTCCCGAGATATTGGATACAACATATGAAGAAGATATAACCGGTTATTCAAAGAAATATTTAATCAGGCTTGCGGATGATAAGACTATAGAATCGGTATTAATAAATTATAATAGCAGAAAAACTTTATGCGTCTCGTCTCAAATTGGGTGCAAAATGGGTTGCACATTTTGTGAAACCGCTGAGCTTGGCGGAGGCAGAAATCTATCCTCCGGCGAAATATTATCTCAAATATTGCTTATAAATATGGATACGAAAGAAAAAATTACAAATGTGGTTTTTATGGGTATGGGCGAACCGTTAGATAATATAATAGAAGTGGAAAAATCGTTAAATATTATGTCGGATAATAATTTTCTTGCCATAGCGCCGAGAAAAATCACTGTTTCCACTTGCGGTTTATTGGATAAACTTAAGGATATCGAAAAATTTAAATATAAAATAGCTATATCTTTAAATGCTTCAGATGATATTACAAGAAGCGGGCTTATGCCTGTCAATAAAAAATTTCCATTAAAAGATATTGTTAATTTAATAAATCATAAAAAGCCCTCTATTCATAACAAAATAACACTGGAGTATGTATTAATCAAAGGGATAAACGACAATATTTTAAACGCAAAAGAGCTTATAAAAATGTTTTCTCCTTCAAAAGTAAAATTTAACTTAATACCCTTAAACAAGGAAAAAAATTCTATATTTTTAAAAAACTTTGAAAGACCCGATGACAATGCAATTAATGATTTCAAAGTTAAATTGCTCAAAGCGGGATTCACCGTAACAACAAGATTTTCCAAGGCTCAGTCGATAAACGGCGGATGCGGACAGCTTACGGCAAAAACGATATGTTTTCGATAAAATGTTTTTCAAAAAGTTTGCTCCCTGAAAGAGGGAAGTTTTTTGAGATCTTGATTATATTGCTTAAATCTTTTTCCCTTTCAGGCAGTTTTGATGTTATATATTTTTGACAACCTGAAAGAACCGAGTCACTTATAAAATTTATCCTTTTTCCTTTAAATGGAAGAATGTCTATTAAATCAATAATTTCAGGCTTAATATGACTGCCAAATGTTCCTGAAAGGTAAACATCAAAATCGTCATTGCTAAAAATTTTAAATTTTTCCATAAGTATTTCCGATGCCGATTTAACCGCTGATTTGGCTAATTGAAACTGCCTGACATCTTCCTGAAAAAACCGTATATTAGTTTTATCGTCAAAATACAAGACAACTTCATTTCCGCCATTTTTTGTATCTATTATGGAATAACTTTCGGAATCTATCAAATCAGGAGGAAGGATTCTCCCGTTTCTATCTATAATGTTTTCTTTTAAAAGCTCGTGAACAAGACTCATTATACCGCTTCCGCAAATTCCCTTCGGTTTAGCGTTATTTATTGTCTTAAGTTTAAACACGCCGTCTTCAAGTTTTACATCGGAAATAGCGCCTATTTCCGCCGTCATTCCATATTTAATATTTCCGCCTTCAAATGCCGGACCTGCGGGAGCCGAAGTAGAATATATTTTATGTTTATTTCCTATGACTATTTCGACATTTGTTCCAAAATCAGCCAGAAAAATCGGTTTGTCCCTTTTTTCCACATCTAAGTAATAGATAGATGCTACCGTATCACCTCCGACGAATCCGTCCAATATCGGAAATATAAACAATTCCCGATTTTTTAAATAAAAATTAGGTAAAGAATCGGTTTTATTTGGAAAAGAAATATCGGCGGTTGGTCTATAAGGAGGTTTTGACAGTGAAATAAGCGGATAACCGCACAATGCCATTTCCATAACCGTATTGCCTGCTATTGCAACACTTTCAATATCATTATAGTCGAAAGGGGTTTCCTTTTTAATATCGTCTATTAAGGTATTTATGGTTGCAATAGCTTTTTGTTGTAATTTTTTAACGGAATTTTGGTCTAAGCCGTTCTGTATTCTCTTAATAGAATCAAGTCCAAACTCGGGGTATTGAAAATTTGATATGCTTTTGCCTGAAATAACGGAGTTTTCACAATTCACCAAAACGGCGGCAACCATAGTTGTTCCAAGGTCAACACCAAGGAAATATCTATTTTGCATTATAATAAAGCTAATTAATAATAATCAAAAATCATTAAACTAAATAAACAAGAGCGCCATCCTTCACTTCTTTTTGTTTTACATTTCCAATCTTAAACAATGGTTCTCCTGCGTTTTTAAAAGCAAGCTCCAGCGCCTCCGATTTTGATTCAGGTACCGATATCGCAAGCCCTCCTGAAGTTTCTGCTCCAAAAGCAAGCAGGATTAAATTGTCGTCCAAACCCTTGTGAACCCTGACATACTTTGAAAAATATTTTCTGTTTCTTTTAGTCCCCGCAGGATTTATACCCTTTTTGATAAGCTCTATCACGCCATTTATGATTGGTAAAGATTTAAGATTTATTTCACATGAGGCACTGCTTGCAATCATCATCTCGCTTAAATGCCCGATCAATCCGAAGCCTGTAATATCCGTTATGGCATTTGGCAACTTTAAAGAAACGGCAAGCTCCGAAGCCTTTTTATTAAGCTTCGACATGGACAAAGAGGCTTCGTTTAGGGAATCCGCGCTTAAAAAATCCGTACAAATGGCGCTGACGACAAATCCGGTTCCAAGACTTTTGGTTAAGTATAAGGTATCTCCCGGTCTTGCACCCTGATTTGAGTAAATTTCATTTATATTGCAAACCCCGGTAACGCTGAGCCCATATTTGAGCTCTTTATCGTCAATGGAGTGTCCGCCTAAAAGCGCGGCTCCAGACTCGTTTATCTTATCGAGACCGCCAAGAAGTATCCGGTTAAAAACCTCCTTTTCTATCTCCTTAATCGGAAAACAGGCAATATTTAAAGCCGTGAGCGGTTTCCCCCCCATTGCATAAATATCCGAAAGCGCATTTGCAGCGGCAATCTGCCCAAAAGTATAAGGGTCATCTACCACGGGCGTGAAAAAATCAACCGTCTGTATAAGGCATGTATCACCGGTTATTTTATAAACACCCGCATCATCCTTATAACCAAACCCGACTAAAACATTATCATTTTTGGGAACAGGCAATTTTTCAAGAATATCCGAGAGGTCCTCCGGACCTATCTTGCATCCTCAGCCATGTGCGCTTGTCAGACTTGTAAGTTTATATTTTTTTGATGTCATCTTTATTTATTTTAGCTATTAGCGCGCTATGGTGTTGGCATTTTGCCACCAACTATAAGATATTTAAGGTCTTTATCCGTAAATTTAACGCCGCCGCCGATGTAAATGGACCTGTTATGATTACTAAAGATATCATCATATCCTGCATCTAAAAATAAATGCCTGTAAAATGTGTAGGCAATTCCTGCGTTAACATATTCGCTAACACTGCCGTTGTTGGAATTAAACCCGAATGCTCTTGCATAAAGTTTAATATTCTTATTTGTGCCTGGTATATAGTAATTAACCCCAACCCCGCCTGTCGAATATAATAAACCGGCAAGAAGGGTAAAGTTATAAAAATTTTTGGCTATTAAGGCGTTAAATTTTATACTATTGGAATATGTATATTGAGTCGTATTTGTGGTTACACTTGATGGATAAAACTCCCCCGAGGGCGGACTATTTGTAGTGTATGTCGTCGTTTGTGTTTGCCCAAAGGTATTGCCATAGCCCATAGGCACGGAAGCAACGCCCAACTCGTAATAATGACCTGGAGATGGCTGAAGTTTAACATTTACCTGAGTGATAGAGCTTTTACTTCTGGCAAGGTATCTGGACTTCATATTCATTTTAACCTGAAATTGGCTGTAACCGCTCACTAAGGTATTAATGCCCTTAAGAGAACCGTTTAAATTATTATATACCGAATTCCTATTTACAAGTTTTCCGATTGTTCCCTGCCCATGATTTATTTTTGAAGATATACCGTATATTTCATTTAACGATAGTTGTAATTTTTTTGTATCGACGCTAATATTTTTTAAGCTCTCGTTAATATTGTTTCTATTTTTAGCCACAATATGATTCAAATTTTGAGATAACCCTTTTATATTTTCAGTGATAGCGGGAAGTTCTTCCTTTAGATTATAAGATATGGCATTGAAATTATGAATTGTCCTTGTTATTGCCGCATCGTTTTTAAGGGTCAAACCATTGATATGCTTTGAAATAGATGCGAAATTAGACATAATTACATTGACATTTCGTTGGTTGATATAAACAAGCCTGTTTAAATTTTTAGAAAGCATTGCAATATTATAAAGAATTGCCTTTATATGTCTTTCCCCTGTCTTTGTTCCGACGGACTTCCTGAGCGATCTGGAAACTTTTTCCAAATCGTCCGCAGTTTTAGCAAACTTCATAATAAGCGCAGACATACTTTGTGGCGATATTTCACTCTTAATGGTTTCCCCGTTTAACAATTCTTTTGTTCGAGACACGGAAGTCCCGCTAACAGGTGAAATAGAGACATAACTCTCTCCCAATAAACTCATTGACCTTATTGATGCGACATACTGAGGATAAACCTTGTATTTTGACTCAATAGCCATGTAAACTCTAGCCATGCCGTTTGTAAGTTCAATCTTTTTCACGGTTCCTATTTTTATTCCAGCCATTGTAACAGTTGTTCCTACGCCAATCCCATTTGCAGATTTAAAATAAGCAGATATGGTATAGGTAGGCGGTTTAAAGATGTGAATCTTTCCAACCCTAAAAGAAAAATAGGCGAGTATTAATAAAACAATTACCGTAAAAATACCCACCTTGGTTTCTTTATTTATTTTCATAATCAAATCATATTAAAATTAATCGGACCGTTCATACTTCCGGTGACAAATTGATTCACGACCGGATTTTTTGAACTTTTAATTTCCGCAGGACTCCCTATCTCGATAATAGAACCATCGTAAAGCATTGCAATTACATCACCGGTTTTATATGCGCCTTCTATATTATGACTTATTATTATTCCTGTAAATTTAAACTTATTATGCATCGATATAATTAAATTATTTATCGCATCGGACATAATCGGATCAAGTCCAGTAGTAGGTTCGTCAAAAAGAACTATTTCGGGGTTAAGTATCAAAGCCCTTGCCACGCCTACTCTTTTTCTCATACCGCCGGAAATTTCCGCAGGCATCTTTAATTCCTGCCCGCTTAACCCTACATCGCTCAATATTGAATAAACCCTGTCTTTAATTTCACTTTCCTTAAGCTTAGTGTGTTGTCTTACCGGAAAAGCTATGTTTTCAAATATATTTATAGAATCAAAAAGCGCTCCGTCCTGAAAAACCATTCCAAACTTTTTTCTGATTTCATTAAGTTCTTTCTTTTTCAAGGTATTAATATTTATGCCGTTAATTAAGACTCTCCCCGAATCTGGTCTTATTAAACCTATTATATGCTTAAGCATAACACTTTTTCCGCCGCCGCTCCTGCCAATTACAACCGTGATTTTTTGGTCATCAAATCTTATATTAAGGTTATTTAGCACCTTAATGCCGTTAAAAGACTTTGTTAGTCGTTCAAGAACAATCATGGCATGTGGTATATATTTAACGAAGATTTTTTAATTATATAACTTAACATTAGATTAATCAACTAACCCCCACCTTAAAACCTTTTTAAATTTCTGTTAAATGCGAAATGATAATTTTAACTTATTTTTAATTTTAAAAATTCATTAAAAAAGGATAGAGGTAAGAATATAGTCCGCAAAAAGAATATATATGGAACTTAATACTACAGCCTGAGTCGTAAAACGACCAACCCCTTTCGAACCGCCGGTTGTTTCAAAACCCTTAAATGTGCTAATCGTCGCAATTATTATGCCAAAGAAAACCGCCTTCAAAAGACCGTTATATATATCGCTTAGTTTCATATACTGATATATTTTTTCTATATAAACCATATGATTGAGTCCTAAAACATAAGCGTAAACGATATAACCGCCGATTATGCCAATCAGCGAACACAAGATTGTCATAATAGGAAGCATAATCATAGCAGCCAAAATTCGAGGAATAGAAAGATAATAATATGGATCGACAGCCATCACTTCAAGCGCGTCTATTTGCTCCGTTACCTTCATTGTGCCTATTTCCGAAGCCATAGATGAACCGCATCTTGCCGTTATCATAAGAGCGGTTAAAACAGGCCCCAGTTCCCTTGTCATAGATAAAGCAACAGTAGGACCTATCATATAGGTTACTCCGACAATTTTAGCCGCATAATATGCCTGAAGCGATAACACCATTCCTGTAAAAAGACCTGTTAAACCGATAACATAAAAGGAATCCATGCCGATAAAAATCATCTGATCGATTAGATTGCCAAAATTGATAGAGTACCTAAATATGGAAAGAACCGATTCCCACAGATAAATTATTAGGGATCCTAATTCATCTATTATTTTTAATATGTATTTGCCGATACCTTCAAAAGGGCTGAGCAGTTCATCCATTGAATATTTATATTTTAATAATATATTAATAATGGCCAGCGTCTTAACTTATTAAATCTTAAATTATTAAAATTATGATTCCTCCAGTTCTACATGCCAGTAAGCATTATCAACAAGGCTTAAAAAAGGCATCCACTCTTTATACATAACATTTGTAAGAGATATATGATAATAAGGCGACCATTCCGGTTTTCTGGGTTTCCTAAAAAGTTTCATTCCCGCTTCTTCAGGCGTTCTTCCGCCTTTATTTCTATTGCAGGGAATACAACTGCACACCACATTTTCCCATGATGAAATACCGCCACGTGTTCTAGGAATGACATGGTCGAGATTTAACTCGCTTTTTTTAAATTCCTTGCCGCAATATTGGCATTTATTTTTATCTCTTAAAAATATATTGGCTCTCGAAAACTTTATATATCTTTTGGGTAATTTATCGTAGTTAGCAAGAATTATAACCCTTGGCGCCCTAATCATTCTATCTACAAGCCCTATCGATTTAGATTCTTCGATGATAGACAGGCTTTGCCACGAATCAAAGTTAAACGTTCTATAATTTTCATCCACAGCCTTAGCAACACCCTGATAAAGAAGGATTAAACTCCTTTTTAAGGATGTAACATGAACCGGCAAAAAAGATTTGTTTAAAACAAGAACGCTTGATGAAAGCATAATTCCTATCCAAATGATTAAAGATACAAATTATATTTAAGTATTATAATAATTATAAATAATATAATCTTATTAAACTATTATATCAATAAATCAAAAAAATAAAAAACTAAAAATATTCATATTTCTGATCCGAAATAGATTTTAATGCTTGAATTATGTCTTTAAAATCTCTCTCAAGTACGGTTCTAATGTCAATCAAAAATTCTTCATTTTTTATTTTCCCTATAATCGGAACACGTGCGCTGCGAAAAATTTGGCTTAATTTATTAGCGCTTAATGTTTTATGGGTAATGCTTAAAGAATATGTTTTGAGTTCGTAATCTGGTAAGGCTCCGCCTCCCACAATACTCAAATCCTCCAGCACTTTAAAATTATATATATTTTTATTCACACATTCAAGTTTTTTAATCTTATTTAAAAGCCTGAATGCCCTTTTTTTAATGTCTTTATTGCTTTGTGAAAGAAAAAAAAGGGTGGGTATTCTTTTCATCGCAGTTTCCAAATCCAAATACTCAAAAAGGATGGCTTCAAGCGCGGCAAGCGTCATTTTGTCTATTCTAAATGCTCTGGTTAAAGGGTTTGAGGCAATTAAATCCACATACTCTTTTTTCCCGACTATTATCCCTGCCTGAGGCCCCCCTAAAAGCTTATCTCCGCTAAATGTAATAATATCTACACCGGCATTAACAACCTCCTGAACAGTAGGCTCGTGAGGCAAGCCAAACCTTTCTATATTAACAAAACTGCCTGAACCCAGGTCTTCCATAACAGGTATATGGCGGTTTTTACCGATGGAAACAATATCTTTGCTTGATAATTCGCTAACAAAACCCCTCATTTTAAAATTGCTATGATGCACCTTTAATAAAAGAGCGGTATTTTCGTTTGTATTTTGTTCATAATCCGCAGGCTTCGTTTTATTCGTTGTCCCAACCTCAACTAAAGCAGCCCCCGAAGCTTTCATTATATCGGGTATTCTAAACGACCCGCCAATTTCGATAAGTTCTCCTCTTGAAACAATAACTTCTTTCTTTTGTCCCGCGCAAAAGGATGATAGCGCCATAAAAACAGCGGCGGCATTATTATTTACGACAATAGCCCTTTCGCATCCTAAAATCTTTTGAAGCAGATATTCAACATGCGAATATCTTTTTCCCCTTTTACCCTCCGTCAAATTGAATTCTAAATTTGAATAGGATGATGATATTTCTGCAACATTTTTAACGGCTCTTTCCTGTAAAATGGAGCGGCCTAAATTTGTATGGATAACAACACCGGTGCCATTAATAACCCTTTTTAAACTAAAAGAAAAATTATTTAAGTCATCTTTAAGTTTACTGACAAAGCACTCAACCTTAAATCTTTCCTCATCGATATTTTCGGCTTCCGAATTTGAAAGATTTAAAACATTATCCTTTTCCTGTTTCATTAAAACATTAAGCCTTTCTTTTATAAAATTATAAGGAAATGTTTTATTAAGTGGTTCAACATCCTTATTTTCAAGGATTTCGTAAACACTCGGAAACTTTCTTAAGATTTCGTTTTTATTATGTTCCATAAATTTTTTAATTTTAATTTATAATTTTAAAGACTTTCGAAAGACTTTATTTTTTTCCCTATGTGAAAGGATAAAAAATCCTCCAAAAATGTGGAACATTCCCTTAATAATTCTTCTTTAACAACTAACTTATTTATTATCGACAAATCCGACTCTATCATTAAATTAGATAAATTTATAAAATTAAGGGGCAAATTTTTTATTATGGTATTATCCTTTAAATTGGCGCAAGATTCACAAATAACCCCCCCTTTTTTCAAACTAAAATAAAACCTGTTGTTTGTATTCTCTTCCGAACAAATGGTACAGGTTAAAAAGTTAGGAAATATACCGGTATATTTTAACAAATTAGATATAAAATAAATCTCATATTTAAGTAATATTGCGCTCATAGAAAAATTAGATAAAGAGGTCTTTGCATCAATGCAGTTAAGACCTTTATAAATAGCCCTAATAAGATAAAAAATATTTTTATTGTTATCCCTTTCTTGACATAAAACCCTTGAAATCTCGGCAAGCTTGATTAAAAAAAGATAGATATCTATATCCTTTCTTACATTTTTATAATCTTCGATTATATCGGTTTCATATAAAATATCTAAAGTCATCCCCGGCTTTTCATAAAATTTTATATTTGTGAGCATTGCAGGTTCTAATTTGCCCAGAAACCTTTTCTTGCTTTTTCTTGCATTATTGGCAAAACAGGTAATTTTTCCGTAATCTTCGGTGATATAGCTTAAAAGCAAATCAGCCTCATTTAATTTTTTTATATAGATCACAAATGCATTTGTAGAAAGTAGTTTCATGACAATACTGGCTTATTTATTTTATTTTCCTGAATTAAATATTATAAATATTCCTATTATTATGACAAAAACTCCAATCCATCTTTTAAAGCTAACCTCTTCCTTCAAAAATATTTTCGATAAAAGAAGCACAAGAACATAGCCGCTTGAAAGCATTGGATACGCAATAGAAAGTGGGAGTTTGGATAAAGCAAAAAGGTAAAATATTGTTGCAAAAAAAAGCATTATTAAAGCAATAAATATAAATGGATTTAAAAAAACAAAAATAGACTTTATACCAATCCTTAGGTGTTCCCTTTTAATCCTGCCCGAACCAATTTTTTGCAAAATCTGTCCAATCGATGTGAATATAACGGCAATACCCATAAAAACGTAAGGATTAGTTAGCATAATTTATTTACATTATATGATTATATACTTTTTAAATTTCAAAAGCTCGGTGTAAGTGGGTAAAATAAAAATTTTTTTACTCTTTGTGCTCCCTTCCCCGCAAATTTTAATAATCTTTTTAAAAGAACTTTTTAAGTTATGATCCACTATAATGTTGTCTTTGTTAATACCTGCGGTCTGCAGTCTTATCGCCATGTCAAAAGGACGAACGCCGGTAATCACTATTTTGCCGAGCTTATAGGCATATGTTTCAAAATCGACATCCCAAATCCATGAAATATCTCTGCCATCGGCATCCCTGTCAGAAAAAGCAAATAGAACATTTATAAAATCATCTTCATCTGTGATCTTTTCTAAAACCCCGTTAAATCCTGTCGGGTTTTTAACAAGGTCAATATTAATTTCAATTCCTTTTAAAAATCTTTTATACGACCTGCCAAATTTTGTATTAAAATTCTCAAATGAAGCCTTTATAGTTTCATTACCAAGTTTGTAATAATCTAAAACCGAATAAGCCGCCATATAATTAGCCATATTATAATTACCTGATACCGCCGGTCTAAAATAAAATGTTTTGTTCGTATTTTTATTACATAAACCCTTCATCCCTTCATTATTAAATTCACAAGCGTAAATTTCCGGTTCTTTACCCTCGAATCCGCAATATTTACAGTTAAATCTTAGTAGAAATATATTCTTATCTAAAGTTTTTTCGCAAAAAAGAATATGCCCGCAATTAGGACAGGTTAAGGCATCCGATACATTAGAAGAAACATCTTTAACCCTATTTTTTTCATTTTTGAAGAAGTTTTCGTCAAAACCGTAACAGATCTGCGGATTACCAAGACCATAACCAATAAAGGCAGCTAACGGCTCGTAAGAGGGTAAAATAAGAAGGGGTGAATAAGATAAATCTTTTATGGCGTTTTTTATTTTACTCACCGTTAAATTGACCTCACCATATCTATCTAATTGATCTCTATAAAAATTGGTAATAACAATAACATTTGGCCTTAAGTTTGAAACGATATAGGGAAAAACCTTTTCATCCACCTCCATAATAATAAAATCGGCATTAAATTTTAGTGTTAACTTATATGAGCCTATAATGGATCCAAAAATTCCGTTAGGCATATTGGCGCCGTTTGAATTAACGCATACAGTTTTACCGGAATTTTTAAGGGTATCCGAAATCAGGTTTGAGGTTGTGGTTTTTCCATTAGTTCCTGTAATGATAATAATAGGGATGTTATAAGAGTTAACATCTTTTGAAAAATCATCGAAAATATTTTTATCTAGTTTCTTTAAAATATGAGCGGGCAAGACATCGCCTTCCCTTTTAAAAATACTATTTAAAGCAATTTTAAAAAATTTGTAAAAAAGAATTTCAATTTTATTTTTAAATCTTAAAGCCATAATAAATTCAATCAGTTACAAAACTTTCTCATAAATATTAATAACTTAATATTGATTAATAATTAATCAATATGATTAATTATTCGATTTGTTTAAGAAATTGACCTTATAATCATAAGGCTTTTGAAAAAAATTTTACAACCATTGTGAAATTGTCATAAAACTGTAACAAATTGTCATAAAACTGTAACAAATTGTTTAATCTTTTCAACTGCTTCCATCGCATTTTTGGCATAAATATCGGCATTTATCGATTTTGCGTAGTCTTCGGTTACAACCGCTCCGCCAACCATGGAAAGCACCTTTATGTTGTGTTTTTTTAGTTCTTTTATTACCTGCTCCATTTCGGTAACAGTCGTTGTCATTAAAGCGGAAAGACCAACAAAATCCACTTTATTTTTTACCGCTTCCTCTATAATTTTTTCTGTTTTCACATTCCTGCCTAAGTCTATAACCTCATAACCGTTATTTTCAAGAAGCATGGATACTATGTTCTTCCCTATATCATGAACATCACCCTCAACTGTAGCCATCAATATCTTTGGTCCCTTTAAGGAAGCATTTTTCGGAAGTTCCTGTTTAATTCTGTTAAAGGCTATTTTCATAGCCTCGGCACTTTCCATCACCTGCGGGAGAAAATAAATATTTTTGTCAAAAAGCCTTCCAACCTCCTCTAAAGCAGGTATCAGAAATTGGTTGCCTATACCTAAAGGGGGTACCCCCTCGCTTAAAAGCTTTTCAACGTAAAGAGTAATATGTTCTTTTTCACCGTGAAGAATTGCGTTATATAATCCCTCTCCCGCAGTCTTATCAAGTTTTGTGTCTTTTTTATCTTGTTTATCGGAATAATCTTTAGCCTTATCCGAATATTTATTTATATAATTCTTAAAAAGATAGTCCTTTCCTAAAAGGGCATTCGAAGCGTAAAGATTTGCCATTAATAATTCATCTTCCGGATTTATTATTGCAGCGCTTAGCCCCTCTTTAAGACAAAAGGATAAAAATGATGAATTGAGATATGTTCGTCTTGGAAGACCAAACGATATATTGCTTGCGCCCAACACTGTAGGAAGATTTAATAACGATTTATTCTTTGTCAGCGCTTCCAAGGTGACCATAGCTTTTTCCCGCCCGGCGCTTATGGGAAGGGTTAAAAAATCGACAATAATATCATAAGGCTTTATGCCATAATCTATAAGTTTTTGATATGTTTCGTACGCCACTTCCAATCTTTTTTCAGCGGTCTCGGGAATTCCGGCATCATCAAGAGCAAGTATTAAAACACCTGCGCCGTATTTTTTAATTAACGGCATAATTCTTTCAAGCTTTTTTTTCTCCCCGCTTATCGAATTTATTAAAGGTTTGCCGGGGTATAGCATAAGAGCTTCTTCCAGAACATCCGGATTCGAAGAATCGATAGAGAGCGGAACATTTGATACATTAGTGGCCGCAATTATCCCCTTTTTCATCAATTCGATTTCATTTGTTCCGGGAACTCCGACATTTAAATCCAAAATCATAGCTCCTGATTCCACCTGTTTCAATGCAGTTTTGCGAATATAATTAGTTTTGCCTTTTTTCAGTTCTTCTATAAAATCCTTTTTACCGGTAGGATTTATTCTTTCGCCTATAATAACAAGCGGGTGACTAAAACCACATGCTATAAAATTGGTTCTCGAAGTTAAAAATAATCCAACTTCTTTTTTTATCCCTTTTTCCGGCAAGCCATTTTTATTTAAGCGAGCAAGTTCACCCGCGAGCGCCTTAATAAATGAATCGTTGCTCCCGCAACATGCAGAAATTACCTTTACCCCAATCAAAGCAAGTTCGGGAACCGGTTCGGTAAAGTCTTCAGGCTTGCCGGGGAAAATAGTCCTTCCATCGATTAGTTTCGGTATCCCTGCATTTGGTTTTGAGATAAGAGGGACATTGGTAACGGAAGCCATCTTTTTTAAAATTTCGTATAAACCCTGCGGCCCCACGGAACAGTTTGCGCCAATTACATCTGCCCCAAGGCTGTCTGCCGTTATGGCAAAAACCTCGGGCGTTGTGCCTAAAATTGTTCTATAAGTTTTATCGAATGTCATCATTGCAATAATCGGATTATCGCATAATTCTTTAACTGCTATAATAGCGCTTCTAACCTCTTGCAAATCTATCATTGTTTCAAGTTGAAATATATCTGCCCCTGCATCAAGCCCTGCCTTAATCTGTTCTTTATATATCTCTATGCTTTCTTTAAAACTTAAATCGCCGACAGGATATATAAATTTGCCTGTCGGACCTAATGACATTGCTACGAGCGCCCTGCCGTCCGCAACTTCTTTTGCCGATTTAACCGCATTAAAATTAACCTCGTATAACTTATCATTTAACGCGTATTCGGCTAATTTTATCTTGTTGCTTCCAAACGTATTAGCCACTATTATCTCGCTTCCCGCCATTACATAACTTTTATGGACATCTTTAATATGACTTATTTTTTCGGAAATATTAAAACTTTCGGGAAGCAACCCTTTGGGAAGAAGTCCTTTTGATTGAAGGACCGTTCCCATGGCTCCATCCGAAAGTATTAACCTTTTTTTTATTTCACTTCTAAAGTCTTTTATCATAAAATTAAACTTATATTTAATGTTAATGCATTTAAAATATTATAAAAATTGGCTAACCACGACAACACTTTTTATTGCCCTGCCCAAAAATTTTTCGCCCAGTCCTTTGAATTTTTCGGGATCATCAGTAACAAAAAAGGACTCATTACCTATTTTGGCATCACTCTTTAACATACCATTTTCTTCCAAAAAACATTTTACAATTCTTGCGGTTTCAATTCCTGAATCTATCATCTGAATATCTTTGCCTATTACTTCAGATATAAAATCTTTGAGGATTGGATAATGGGTGCATCCAAGAACGAGGCATGCTGGTTTTTCTTTTGTTACGGAATCCAAATAGTAAGTTATCACTTTTTTAGTTATTTCATCGTTTAAAAAACCCTCTTCAACCAACGGCACTAAAAGCGGGCATGGTTTTTCAATAACCTTAAAGTTATTTTTAAATTCATCTTTTTCAAACTTGCTTAAGTTTTTGATTTCTTCGTATATAACCCTCGAATAGACCCCGCTTTTAATGGTGGCAGATGTCCCAATTACTGCAATATTACCTCCGGAAGAAACTTCAACAGCCCTTTTTGCTCCCGGTTTAATAACACCGAATATAGGTATTTTTTCTTCTTTTTGCAAATCTTCCAGAGCCAGGCTTGAAGATGTATTACAGGCTACTATGATAATTTTAACTCCTTTACTTATAAGAAATTTCGAAATTTCCATTGAATACATTAGAATAGTGTTTTTTGATTTATTGCCATAGGGAACTCTTGCGGTATCCCCAAAATATATTAAATCTTCATCAGGCAAAATTTTTCTTATCTCTTTAAAAACTGTTAAACCGCCAAGCCCTGAATCAAATATCCCTATGGGGGAATTATTGTATTTCATATAATAATTGTAATTGTTTCAATAAATGTGATAATATATTTGAAATATATGAGCGCTTTAGCTATTATAAAATAAAGGAACCCATTATATCAAATAAAAAACAATATAAATTTAAATAAATTAAATTAATGTGATGCGATGAAAGATAAATATTTAAAAAAAAGATTCGATATTTTATCCGAAGACAATATCGATTTCAGTATTTTAGAAACTATGGACTTTAAGTACCCTGCCGGCAACACCGTGCTGACTATTAGAACCAAAGAATTTACCTCGGTTTGCCCATGGACGGGACTTCCTGATACCGCCGAGCTTTTAATTACATATAGCCCATTTAAAAAATTGGTGGAGATGAAATCCCTAAAATACTACCTTTTATCGTTCAGAAATGTTGGAATACTGCAAGAACACGTTGTAAACAGAATTATAAACGATTTAAGCACATTACTTAAGCCAAAATATATGGAAGTAGAAGCAAGGTTTGAATCCAGAGGCGGGTTAGATACCGTCGTTAAAGCCGATTACCAAAACAAAATAAAATAAAAATAACCGATATTTAAGTAATAGATTTAAATAACGGCTCTTAAATCTTTGATATCTTTTCTTGCATTTATTTCAAAACCGTTGTCAACCTTAACATGATTTATTTTGATAACCTCATTTAGTGAAACGTTATACCTATTTTTTAGCGCAATATCGATTAAATAGTCACAAAAAGCAAAATTTTTAGGTAAAAAACTTCCATGTAAATATGTGCCAAAGAAGTTATTGGTTCTTGCGCCTTCCGTTTTATCTTCTCCGTTGTTGCCAAATCCGCGCAAAACGGTAGCGAAAGGTTCTTGATCTTTTTCCAAATATGTCCTGCCGCCATGATTTTCGAAACCGACTGCAACCGTATCGTCAAATTTTGCCGCGATATTACCTATTAATCTCGGGCTTTTAGCCTCAGTATAACCTTTAAACAAAGAAAGTCCTTTAATTATTTTGTTATCCGAAGGTTTGTAATAATCGCATAAAAGCTGATAACTGCCACAAATGGCAAGCATTATTTTATGTCCGTCCAGAGCTTCTTTCAATATATTTTTTTTATTTTTTATAAAATCATCATAAATTAGAGCCTGCTCCGCATCCTGTCCGCCGCCCATAAAAATGATATCAACATTATTTAAATTGAAACTATTTTCCAATGACACATTTTCAATTTTCAGGTTGACCCCATACATAGACGCCCTATACTTAAAATAAAGAACATTCCCTCTATCCCCGTATATGTTCATAATTTCAGGATACAAATCTATTGCCGTTAATTCAAAAATCTTTTTCATAATTTTAAACCAATCTTGAGGAAAATGGATTTGTTTAACAATTTAATTTATAATTTATATATGTTATAATAAGCAATTATGCCGATATTAGACTTAATCTCCAAAAAGCTCGAAGAAAATAGAAAAGCCGGACTTTATAGGAAAATCCCTGAATTATTTTTTAACGACAACGATAATAACGCAAAATCCAATATTCTTCAATCCGACACTGATTTCGATTATATCATTAACTTTGGCAGAAAGGGAGAAAAAGAGCGATTTATTAATCTTGCAACCAATGACTACCTTGGACTTTCTTTAAACGAAAAAATAAAAAACTCCGCCAAAAAAGCCATAGACACTTACGGAACTTCAAGCTCTTCGTCCTTTTTGATATATGGTCATGCCCTGCCTCATAGAAACCTTGAGAATTTGCTTTGTAAATTTAAAGGAAATTATGAAAAATGCATGCTATACCCATCAGGCTATCAGGCAAATATTGGAATCATAAGGACATTGTCAAGCATAGCCCCGCTTCAAACCTTTATAGCCTTTGATGAGTTGTCTCATGCATCGATAGTGGACGGAGTTTTAGGGGCTAAGGTTAAATTTAAAAGCTTTAAACATAATGACTTATGCCATTTAGAAAATATATTAAAAAATCAAAAAGATAAAGAAATAAAACTTATTATAACCGAGGGTGTCTTCAGCATGGACGGTGATATTCTGGATTTACAGGGTATTTTAAACATCGCAAAAAAATATGATGCGGTAAGTATTATAGACGATGCTCATGCAACCGGAACTATCGGAGATAAGGGCGGCGGCAGTGTTGATTTTCATAAAGTAAAACCTGATATAATTATGGGAACGCTCGGCAAGGCATTGGCGTCTAACGGGGCTTTTGTCCTTTCTAACCGGCTAATAATAGAATATTTAATTAATTTTAGTAGATCTTTTATATTTTCGACGGGCATACCGCCGTCATCGGCTGCGGCAAGTCTTGAAGCGCTTAATATTATAAAAGAAAACCCGGAAATAGTTACAACTTTGCAAGACTATTCAAAATTTGCAAGGAATTTTTTAAAAAACTCTGGATTAAACATATTAAATTCTACAACCCATATAATTCCTGTTTTAATCGGGGATGAAAAAAGGGCCGTTGAAATAGAAAAGAGATTATTAAAAGAAGGAATATATCTTAAGGCTGTAAGATACCCCGCTGTTGCAAAAGGCGGCGCAAGATTAAGATTAAGCATAAATGCGGGTATTAATTTTGTAAATCTTGAAAATGCGCTGAAAGATATAATAAAAATTGTGAAGCAAATATATGAATAATAGAAAAGGGAAATAATACAATAATATTATGGGTAAGGCAAATATAAATAAAATCGATAAAAATAAGGCAAAAAGAAATTTTTCAAACGCCGCAAATTACGACGATTTCACATCTTATCATAATTTGACCCTTGAAATGATATTTACGACAATAAAAAATTACTTTGATAATTACAATAAAAATAAACCTGATGCGCTCATTATGCCAAAAAACATATTGGACATAGGATGCGGAACAGGACAGGGATGCCTTATTCTTAATAAGATTATGTCAAATTACAATTTTAATTATTTCGGGCTCGATTTTGCATTTGAGGCGTTAAATAGAGCAAAACAGAAACTTTCAGCCTTAAATAACGGTAATAATGCCTCTTTAATTTGTGCCGATGCCGAATTATTACCTTTAAAATATAAAAAGTTTGACATAATATTCTCCAATATGACGCTTCACTGGTTAAATAACATCGAATATTTCTTAAATTCTATTGAATCTATATTAAAAGACGAGGGTATTATTATATTATCATTCTTAATCGACGGAACATTAAAGGAGCTGTTCAAATGCTTTACCGATACTTTAAGTAAAAAAGAAGAATTTAAACTCCATAGTTTTTTTAATTTGACATATATAGAAGACAAAATAAGTAAATCAGGTTTAAAAATACTATATTCCAAAGTATTTGAATATATCGAAACTGCCGATTCTTCCCTAAAGTTACTAAAAAAAATAAATATGCTTGGAGCTAAAAATGCTGTTAACCCAGAACAAATATCCCATAGTTTATTGAAGCAAATTTTAAATAACTACGATAAATATTACCGCAATTTTAACGGTAAAGTTTACGCCACTTATAAAATTGCCTATTTAGTATTAAAAAAATTTAGTTAAAAATAAAAAAAGCCCTAAATGTAAGATACTTAGGGCTTTTAGCTTTGGTTTCTCTAATGCTTTTGATATGCAAGTCTTTACTTTGAAACAGTTACAAAATGGTCCCTTCTGTTGATAGCGTAACATACCCTTGTATGAGCCATGCATAACGGTTTTTCTTTGCCATAGCTTATAGTTTTAAGCCTGCTTGAAGTTACACCGAGATTTTCTAAATATGCCTTTGCGGCATTTGCCCTTCTCCATCCGAGCGCAAGGTTATAAGCCTCCGAACCTCTTCTATCACAATTACCCTGTATTTGAATCACGACGCCACGATTATACCTGAGATAAATTGCATCTTTTCTGAGTAACATCTTGTCAAGCGGGGTAAGAATAGACTTATCGAAAGCAAAGTGAATGTTGTTTGAGTTTGCTTGAATATTGTAACTTGAAAGCCATGGATACTTTTTGAGGTAAGCGGGAACCTGTTTAACAACCACAGGCGGCATCGGCTTAACCACGGCAACAGGCTTTTTTGCCGGCGGCAAAGCGCTTGAAGTAACCTTGGTAACTTTGGGAGCGCAACCAGAAAGAACAGCTGAAACACCAAAAACTAAACCAAGAATTGACAATCCAATCTTCGTTTTTTTGTTCATTGTGAAATTTCTCCTCTAAAAATTAATTTAAATTTTTAAAAACTTTCAAAACATAATACTTGATAAAATTAAATTACAAAGTAATTATCAATAAAATTTAAAAATTAAGCACACCGCCCTCCTTAAATTTCAACTAAAGTTAAAATTAAATAATATACCCAAGCAATTTCCTATATTGTATATTTATATCATTATTTACAAAAAAATCAATACTTTTTATAAACTTTTTTATAAAATTGAAAAATTTTAGTTTTGTGGTAAACTGTATAATAAATCTAAAATAAACATATTTTATGGATGCATATAATAACAATCAAAACCAAAATAACGAGTTTTATGTGCAATGGCATTTTATCGAATCTTGCAATTTAAGATGCGTTCACTGTATGTTTTAGATATATTATAGCTTGTATGACAATAACTATAATTAAGGAGGTGAAACTTATGAAAAAGACTTATGAAGCTCCGCTATTTCAGGAAATT
>JAJZYP010000085.1 GCA_021798015.1 bacterium | reverse complement strand
TGCCGTATCTTTTATTCAGGTTTATAAAATCTACATAGGAACAGAAATAACCCATGGCAGATTTGGGGTTTATATCGTAATAAAGATTAAACGAATCCCCGACCAGATGACCCGGTCTTCCGTTCATAATGCGGGGGCCTATATTGACGGATGGTTCTCTGTATAAAGTAGGTTTTAAATGGGCATGGGAATCGGAATTCCATATGATTGTCAGATTGCCTACGGGTTTAAACTTCAAAAGGTTTACGGGGTTTATTACCGCCCCTGCGGTAAGAAGCGCAGAGGTTTTTAGAAAGTTCCTTCTGGATAGTTTATCGGTCATGTTTAATAATACCTCCTTTATTCAGCTTAAAATTAATTATAAAATTAAAATTAATAACCCGATTAATTTTATAATATTAAAATATATTAATGAAGCAAATATTATGCCATACCAGGTTGTCATTGAACATACAGGATTAAATTTCCCCGAAATTGCAGGTAGAAACCGTTAAAATGGCTTTAAAGTTATATTTTCTATCGGCAATTTTGGGTATTTGCTTTACACTTTACAAGTTTTAAAAAAAAATATACAATAAAAACCTCATGGATTATAAAAAAGCAGGTGTTGATATAGAGGCTGGGAAAAAAGCAGTTTTTGATATTTCCTCAATGGTAAAAAGCACTTACACCAGTGGGGTTATTGATAACTTTGGCTCATTTGGCTCACTATTTTCCATAGGTGAGCTTAATTTTAAAAATCCGGTTTTGGTTTCTGGAACGGATGGGGTAGGAACAAAACTTAAAGTCGCTTTTTCCGCTAATAAACATGACACTATCGGTATTGACCTTGTTGCAATGAGTATTAACGATATTGCATGCTTAGGAGCTAAACCGCTTTTTTTTCTCGATTACATATCCACTTCAAATTTAAAGCCGGATATTATTAAAGAAATTATTTTCGGAATAGTTGATGGGTGTAAAGTGGCGAGATGTTCGCTTTTAGGTGGGGAGATGGCTGAAATGCCTTCTTTTTACAGTGGAAATGAGTACGATTTAGCCGGCTTTGCCGTTGGCATAGTTGAAAGGGATGAAATTATTAACGGTTCCGGTATTGTAGAAGGAGACAAAATAATAGGTGTGGCATCCAGCGGTTTGCATTCCAATGGTTATTCTTTGGCTCGTAAAATAATATTTGAGTTGATGGGATTAAATATTAACGATGCCCTATTACCCTCAGGTAAAACTGTCAAAGAAGCCCTTTTAGAGCCAACTATTATTTATTCGGAGCTTATACAAAACCTTAAAAAAAATTTTAAGATAAAAGGTGTTGCTCATATAACAGGCGGAGGATTACCCGAGAATCTTGTCAGGATTCTTCCTGATAATATCACAGCTAAAATAGACAAGTGCTCATGGAAAATGCCGGAACTTTTCGGTATATTAAAACAACGAGGTGAAATGGAAGATGATGAATTTTACAAAGTATTTAACGCAGGCATAGGTTTGGCTATAGTGGTTGGTAAAAATATTTTAAATGAGGCGCTTTCTTTTATTAATAATTTAGAATATATAAATTCAAAGCGGTTTGCTGCTTATGAAATAGGTGAAGCCGTTTTTTCGAAAAAATCTGCAAAAGATGTTGTGTTATATTGATTAATGATTAACCGTTAACCTTTAGATTGTTTTAAAACTGATAAGTTCATTGATGACCTTAAATAAAAATAACCTTCAAGATAATAAAAATTGTATTATTTTAGCATCAGGCAATGGGTCAAATGCCTTAAATATAATTAATTATTTTTTAACCAGCAAAAAAAATAAAGGCATTAACAGTATTAACATAGTTGCGGTTGTTTCAAATGTCGCAACCGCCCCTGTAATAGAAAAAGTAAAAAAATTAACCACTTTTATTCCTGTTTTTGTTATACCCTTTAATAATTCATCGGAAAGGGCTATATTTGAGAGCGAACTTGAAAAGATAATCATTAATTACAATATTGGGTTGATTGTTCTTGCGGGTTTTATGAAGGTGCTATCTAAAGAATTTGTGGCAAAGTTTCCATATAAGATAATTAATATACACCCATCATTATTGCCATCTTTTAAAGGTAAAGATGCAATTAAAAAGGCTTATGATTATGGCGTAAAATATACAGGGGTGACCATACATTATGTGACGGAAGAAGTTGATTCCGGGCCTATAATATTGCAAGAGGTTGTCAAAATCGAGGAAAGCGATAATATCCTATCGTTAGAAGCAAAAATACATAAGGTTGAGCATGAAATTTATCCTATTGCTTTGGAAATGTTAGCAAATAAGACTCATAAGGTTTGATAATCGGATATACAAAAATGACAAATCTATAAAATATACACCCGCTGTAATATTTTAACCCCATTGCCGAAAGTGTAAAATTAAGGTAATATAAACAATCATTAATTACCGGTACAAATTTGAAACCATCTATTAATCGAGAAAATATATTTAATAAATTAAGATTTATATCCTATGTCGGCATATCTATAAATCTGATTTTAACGGTGGCTAAGTTTTATGTCGGAATTACAGGTAATTCCACAGCCCTTGTGGCAGACGGTTTTAATTCTCTTTCCGATATATTTGCCGGTTTTGTTGTATATGTATCTTTTAAAATATCAAATAAACCGGAAGATAAAGAGCATCCTTACGGTCATGCAAAAGCTGAGATGATCGCGACTTTTGTTGTTGCCTTAATCCTGTTTATTTTCGGGTTTTCCATTATAGTCGGTTCATCTTTAAAACTTTATTTTCATCAATACGAGAAGCCTGCTATAGACACATTAATTGTTGCACTATCAACCGTAGTTATTAAAGAAGTTCTTTACAAATGGACTTTGAGATGGGGAAAACTTTTAAAATCCTCAGGGTTGGTTGCTACCGCTTATGACCATAGAAGCGATGTGTTTGCGTCCATTGCCGTCGTAATCGGCATCTTGTTTGCGATAAAAGGCTATTTTTATATGGATCCCATTGCGGGAATTGTCGTTAGTTTTTTTATTTTTCGTCTTGCAGTAAAACTTATAAAGGAATCTATCGGCAATCTTATGGATGAAAGCCCGCCACTTTTTGTTATCGATAAAATAAAAACTGTAATAATTGGAGTAAAAGGGGTAGAAAGAATTACGAGTATAAAAGTCAGGAAGTCGGGACCCTATCTTTATATAGATGTTGAAATAGAGATTAATCCAAATATGACCGTAAAAATGTCCCATGATATTGCCGAAAATGTTAAAGAAAACTTAATGACTTCAAATCTATATATAAATGAGGTTATGGTTCATATAAATCCTTATGAAAAAGGTGCAAATTGACAAAAGTCACATAGATGTCGGACAAATGCGGTTATAATATACCTAAATCTAAATATCGTGTAGGGAGAGGCGTATATAATTATGGATATTTATGTTCAAATAAAAAATAAAAAGGGGGAAGTATTTAAGGTTGTTAATTTAGGAAGGGAGGAATATTTTGAATTTTTTAAAAAACATATCAGTGAAATAAAAGGCGAAAAGGATTTCCCTATTTTTTTTACGGAATTTAAAATTAATAATTACCTTGATGTTAGAAAAGTTAAGCAACTCAGGGAAGAGATTAAAAATATTGCAGGGCTCATAGGAAAAGACCTTGAGAAATACAAAGAATTACTTGAAAAAAGGACGCAAATAGAGGCTGAAATTCTTAACTGCTCCTCTTTAAAAAATTTAATGATAATAGGCACAAATAGGCTTGAAGAGATGGGTGACGAAACTCTCGAAACCGGCATTGAAAATCAGCGGTCCGGGAGGACTGCGGAGCCAACTTCATTGGGGAATAAGCTAAGAATTATCAGGGAAGAGATTTGCAAACTCAGCAAAAGAGAGCTTTTATTGGATAAAGAAAGAGATAGGCTTAAAATATTATTCGATATCGAATTGTTATTTGATATATTACTGGAAAGCATTAAATCATCATCCGGCATTTATATTAAAAATTAATTGATTAGTCGGAACCTCCGATATCATTTATTTTAGATTTTTCAAATTAATATTGTATTCTTTAATTTTTTTTCGTAGGGTATTTCTGTTTATTCCCAATAGTTGAGAGGCTTTTATTTGATTGCATTTGCATATATTAAGTATTTCCTCTATGACCGTTTTTTCTGTTGTCCCTATAATTGTTTTATAAACATCGTTTAAATTAGTATTTTTAATTTTTTCTATATAGGTTTTTATACGCTGTCTTATAATGTCTTCAAAAGAATTAACCTCGTTTATTTTGTCCTTTGCATATTTTTGAGAATTTATTAAAGACTCTATATTGATTATTTCTTTAAAATCTTCCGGCGTTAATATGGAAGACGGGGACATAACCATTGCCCTTCTTATAGAATTTTCAAGCTCTCTTATATTTCCGGGGAAATTATAAGATTGAAGATATAACATTGTATCTTCGCTTAGCTGCTTTTCAGGAATAGAAAATTCTTTCGCGAATTTTTTAATAAAAAAGTTTGCCAAAATCGGTATATCAGATTTTCTTTCTCTTAACGGCGGCAAGGTTATTTCGATAACATTTAGCCTGTAATATAAATCTTCTCTAAACTTTGAATCTTTAATCATTGCTTTTAGATTTTTATTGGTAGCGGCTATAATTCTCACATCTATCTTTATAGGTTTGTTGGATCCAATGTGTTCGACCTCTTTTTCCTGCAACACTCTTAAAAGTTTAGATTGTAAGTTTAACGGCATATCGCCGATTTCATCAAGGAATATAGTGCCGCCGTTTGCCTGAACGAATTTTCCAGCCCTTTTTTCGTTTGCGCCCGTGTATGACCCTTTCTCATGGCCAAATAGCTCTGATTCAAGTAGTTCAAAAGGAACAGAGGGAGTATTTACCACGACAAACGGCTTATCGCTTCTTATGCTGTTTAAGTGTATTGCCCTTGCAACTAACTCCTTACCTGTGCCGGATTCTCCCAGAATTAATACTGTAAGATTATTGTGGGACAATTTACCTATTGTTTTGAAAACTTCTTGCATAGCCTTTGATTTTCCGACTAACAGCGTATCAAGAAAGTCATCGCTTCTAATTCCTTCCCCCGTTTTTGAATATTCATCCTTTTTAATTTTATTGATTATGCCAATAATTTCGTCCAACTCAAATGGTTTGGTTATGTAATCATAAGCCCCTTTCTTCATTGCATCTATAGCATTTATCATTGTATTTTGCGCAGTCATTATAATGATGTTAGGTTTGTAGGGTAGTTTCTTTGTATATGATAAAACCTCCATACCATTTATTTTTGGGATCCTAATGTCCAAAAATACGGCAAAGTACTCATTTTGCAGAATATAGGAGATAGCTTTTTCTCCATCCATAGCTGTGTCTACTATAAATTCGTCTTCTAGAAGTTTTTTTAATACATATACCAAACTTTGCTCATCATCAACGATTAATATTCTGTTTTTTTGCATCCCTTTTTATATTTATAATTATATTATATTAAGTAAACATCGACATAATCACCTTCTTCTATTTCAAAGGTATTCTCGGGTACCTGTACAATGGAATTTATATGGCTAAGGGCGCTAATCATCGCCGGACCGGATTTTTTGTAATCTTTAGAATAAAAGCACCCATTTTCACTGTAAGTGTGAGCAGGAATAAATTCTCTTCTTTTATGGTTTTTAACATATTTAAATAAGGACCTGGATTTTATCATTTTAACACTATCCTTTATGTCAATCTGATTTTCGAGGAACGGCTTTAAAAAGACAACTAAACAAGTAAAAAATGCCATAGGATTTCCAGGAAGCATAAATATCGGTGTGTTATTAATTAATCCAAATGAAAATGGTTTGGCAGGTTTAATGGCAACCTGCCTAAACTTAATCTTAAGTCCCGACTCGACGAGTGCTTTTTCGGTAAAATCCTTTTCCCCAAAGGATGCCCCTGCAGAGGTTATTATAATTTTACTGGATTTCAGGGCGAATTTTATCGCGTTTTTAATAGCAGTCAAATTATCCTTGCAAACCACATTTTCTACCACCTTACAGCCATTTTGGGATAGAAAAAGTTCTGCTAATATTCCATTTGAGTTAAAAACCTTCCCGTATTGATATTTTTGATTTGGGGTTAATATTTCATTCCCTGTGGATATTATAGAGACGGGAATATTTTCATATACCCTAATCCTTTTAATATTGCAGGAGATTAATAACGCAATTGCTTCAGGTGTCAAAAGTTTATTTTTATATAAAATCCTATCCCCTTTTTTTATATCCTCCCCTTTTTTTCTGACATTTTTGTTGATTTTAATGGGAGAGGCTATAATAAGTTTTTCTTTAATAACTTTTGCATCTTCAAAGGGAATGACAGCATCTAATCCGTCTGGTAAATATCCGCCCGTCATTATTTTTACAGCCTTATCTTCCTGAATAGTTTTTTTTAAATTGTCTCCCGCGTATATTGCGTCTTGTTCAATTTCTAATTTTAATTTACCTGCGGGCATATTTTGCGTTAGTGAAGATTTTAGGGCATAGCCGTCCATTGCCGAATTATCCTCGGTCGGAACATCTAATTTTGACGGCACATCAAGGTAGGTAACTCTATATAAAGAATTTAATACAGGGATACTTTCAGATTTTACTTTAATTTTAACGGAATTTAATATCTTTAAAGCTTCGTCAAAGCTGATCATAATAAGGTTTATTCTTTAGTGATTCATTTTAAGACTGATTTATTTTAAGAATTTCGCCTGGATAAATTGCATTAGGGTTTTTAATATTATTGTCGGCCATAATACTTTTAATGTTATCATGAAATTTTAAAGCGATTGAATATAAAGAATCTCCAAATTTTACCCGATAATGCAAAAAGTTATGAATTGTTTGCGGCTGTTTATTATTAGTATAAGAATATCCTCTATTTATTGACCCATTTCTTTTTATAAATATTTTTTCTCCCGCATGAATATCATTTCCGACAATATGATTTATGATCCTTAATGTGTTTAAAGAGACATTGTAGTTATGGGATATGCTCCACAGTGTCATACCCGGCTTAACAATGACATAGGCAAGTTTAAGATTAACCTGTGTTGTTTTCATATGATTTGTTCCGGGAATAGTAATTCTTTCCCCTACCCTGAGGACGGAATAATTATTAAGGTTGTTATATCGCTCTAATGTTCCAAGAGATATTCCGTATTTAG
>JAJZYP010000012.1 GCA_021798015.1 bacterium | reverse complement strand
GAAAAGAGAAAATCTTCAATTTTTAGAATATTTTGGTTTTATTCAACTTTTTATCGATTTTACTTTTATATTTATAATATTACTATTTAACGGCGGATTAAACAGTAGATTAATTTTTTTATATTATTTATTAATATTAATAGGCGGATTTATTTTTTTAAGGCTCGGAGTATTAGTATTTTCCGTTGCTTCTTCGATTGCCATCGGTTTATTGGCCGACCTTCAATATTATTTTAATTTCAGGCATCACTTATTCTTTCTATCTAATCCCGATAAACTGCTATTTTTGACAAGTATTAATATATTGGGAGTTTTGATATTCGGTTCGCTTTTGTATCATTTTTCCGGAGGTATAAGGATATTAAGTAAAAGGATAGTGGAAAGGGATGAATTTATAAAAAATTCCCAAAATTTTAACAAAGAATTAATAAACAGTTTTTCCCAGGGGGTTATTGTTCTCAATAACAATCATATTATAGTTTTCATAAATAAAGCGGCTGTACAAATTTTGAATTTAGATCGTTTTAACCAGATATTTTTAAATAAGGCGGGCGTTTTATTTAATTTTAACCTTGGCATAAGGGATATTTTAGATAATTTTCCAAGCTTTATTTTAAACAGAGAGGATGAAAAATATAATAATACTCAACATGAAAACAAAAACAGCGAACTAAAAAGATTTGAGATAGAGCACCAGGGCAAGATTTTAGGGTTTGCTTACACGGAGTTTGTTAATTGTAAAGATTTTCCCGGAAAATTTATGTTGTTATTTAGAGATATTACTTTTATCAAGCAAGTGGAAATGGAATCAAAAATAAATGAGGGTTTGATGACCGCAGGCAGGTTTGCGGGATGGTTAGCCCACGAAGTAAGAAATCCGCTTTTCGCTATAAATACATCGGTAGATATTTTAAATACGCAAACTTTGGATTATAATGGCGATGATTATAAAAAATTAATAAGTATTATAAAGACGGAAGCGCTAAGACTCAATAACTTAGTGAATGACTTTTTAGGTTTTGCAAAGATAAAATCGAAAAATATTAGTTGCAATAAAGATAGTTATGAGAATTTTAATCTTTTTACAATGGTTAATGATTTAATATCCCAGTTTCATGATGAGCCGCAAGCGGCTATAAATCGTTCATCAAAAAATAATTCTAATGATAAAATTAAAATAAACATATACAATAGGATTAATCCGAATACAACTATTTTTTCAGAAAAATACAGAATTCATCAAGTATTTGTCAATGTTTTACAGAATGCCGTACAGTCCATACAAAAAAATGGAATTAAAAATAAGGCAGGTCTTGTAAGATTTGGCTCTAAAATAATAGAAAACGGGGATGGAGGAAAACAACTTTTAGTATGTTTAGCCGATAACGGCGAAGGGATGGATAATTTTACCCTAAAAAATGTGTTTAAACCGCTTTTTACTACGAAAGAAAATGGATTTGGCTTAGGTTTATCCATTGTTCATTCTATATTAGAAAATCTTGACGGCAAAATAAAAATAGAGAGCAGGATAGATAAAGGAACATTAGTTAAAATAATATTGCCCATCTAAATTATCTATTTGTAAATTCTTATATCGGGGGAGCGTTCTCCTCCGGGATCCCGTCAGGGAGGATTAGAAAAGAGTTTTTAAATTTTTATATATGGACGAACTGCTTATAGCCGCTTGCGGCTCAAAGAAAAAAATATTACTCATAGACGATGAGAAGTCAATATTGGATTCCTTAAAGATATTACTTACTCTTGAAGGGTATGATGTTACCACTGCCGAAAGCGCAAATATAGCTATAAAACTTATAGAGAAAGAAAGTTTTAATCTTATTATTTCGGATATAAGAATGCCTGAAATGTCCGGACTCGATTTTATTGAATTTTTTAAAAAAGAAACGAAGTTCAGCGCGAGCTCAAAATGGGATTTAAACCTTAAACTTCTGCCGATTATATTAATGACAGCCTATTCCGATGTTAAAACAGGGGTGGAAGCTATTAAACAAGGGGTTTTTGATTATATAACTAAGCCGTTCGATAATGAAGAATTTAAAATTACCGTCAGGAAAGCTTTAGATTATTTTAAGGTTTTTGAAGAGTTAAGCGCCATTAAAACTGCTGAAATGATAAGGGGAGGAATAAAAGGGGAGTCTAAAATTATAAAAAATCTTTTAAATGAAATAGCCCGTGTTTCTTTAAATTTCAATACTATTCTTATTACAGGGGAATCTGGCACGGGAAAAGAATTAGCCGCAAGGCTGATTCATGAGATTTACTCTAAAAATCAGGATATTCCAAAAAATATACCCTTTGTTCCCGTAAATTTAGCCGCTATTCCTGAAAATCTTGTGGAAAGCGAATTATTCGGCTATGTTAAGGGGGCTTTCACAGGAGCGGAAACAAATAAAATCGGTCTTATACAGTATGCTGACAACGGGGTTCTTTTTCTTGACGAGGTGGGAGATTTGCCTCTGCCGTTACAGGTAAAGCTATTAAGGGTTTTACAGGATAAGTCTTATAGAAAATTAGGGTCTAACAAAGAAGAATTTATGGCTACAAAGGTAATTGCCGCTACAAATAAAGACTTGAATATTTTGATTTCTTCCGGTAAATTTAGGGATGATTTATATTTCAGGCTAAATAGGGTAAATATAAAAATGCCTCCGCTAAGAGAGCATAAAGATGATATTCCCATTTTAACTTCATATTTTATAAAAAGGTTTTCAAAATCCATCAATTCTATCTCGCCTCAGGCGGTATCATTACTTATGGATTATGATTACCCCGGTAATATAAGGGAACTTGAAAATATTATCGAAAGGGCTTGCATTTATTGTGAAGGTGACGATAAAACCTCTTTGCCTAAGGAGGTAGGAGAAGATTGTCTTCCTGATTATATTTTTAAAAAGGATGATAATAATAAAAAAATAAATAACGATTTTAAAGATGAACGCTTTACAAAAATAGTCGAAATATTTAACCATCTTAACCGCGAAAAAAAAATATCGTTGCAAGATTTCATTAAAAATATCGAAAAAACTATTGTAAAGAACAGGATAAAAGAAGATAATTCCAGATTGGATGCGGCAAAAAGTCTCGGTTTGTCTTTAAGATCTTTAAGATATATATTATCAAAAAAGGATTGATAGTGAACTATTTAATCGTTGCCGAATATAACGGTTTAAATTATAACGGCTGGCAGAGCCAAAATAAGCCTAAAAAATCAAAAAAAGTTAAAACTATTGAAAGCGAACTCTTAAAGGCTATCAATATTGTAACAAAATTTAACCCAAAATTGTTTGTTTCCGGAAGAACCGATGCGGGTGTTCATGCCATGAATCAAGTTGCAAACTTTAGACTCCCTTTTTATTATGATATGATTAAACTAAAGACATCCTTAAACGGCATTCTTCCGACGGACATATCCATAAAAAATATAGAGATTGTTCATGATTCCTTCCATTCAACCTTTGATACTATTTCCAAGATATACCTATATAAAATAAATTCAGGGTTTAAGAGTTCTTTATTATTTGGTTATTCATGGTTTGTAAAAGAAAAATTAAATTTGGGGCTTATGAAAGAAACTGCAAGTATTTTTCTCGGCAGGAACAACTTTGTTAATTTTACCAAAAGGGAAAAAGGAAGACATTTGTTTAACTATTATAGGGTGGTAAGCGATATAAAAATATATCAAAAAAATTACGGTTTTGATATTTTTGTCGAGGGAGAGGGCTTTCTAAGACATATGGTTAGAAGAATTGTCGGCGCTATTATTGCCTGCGGCAGCGGGAAGATAAATACCGAATATATAGCTTGTATGTTAAATAAAAAAAATTCGGCCTCAGATATAGGCCAAGCAAGACGCAATTCCGGCGCAGCTCACTCTAATTTGCTTAATGCCCCGCCTTGCGGTCTTTTTTTATATTCGGTAAAGTATAAACATAAAAATTATTGTTGATATTTTATTAAATTTTATTTATAATCTTATAGATGAGTATATAAGAATTTTGTAATTTATCTTATTTTATATTTTACTATTTTTTTATATGAAAGTGGGTTCTACCCGCTTTTTTTTGTTTTATGCACGATAATTTAATAAAAGATATTGAAAAGATTATAGAAGACATTGCACAATATTACGGATGCTATCTTGTCGGCATCGTGTTTGTTCCTGCAAGAAGGGATAGCGGAGTAATTTTAAGGGTTTATGTTGATGCCGAAGGGGGTGTCAATATATCTCAGCTGTCCGATATTTCAAAAGAATTAAGTATGATATTGGATGTTAAAGATTTGATAAAATTTAAATATACCCTCGAGGTGTCATCCCCGGGTATTAACAGGGTTATTTTAAAGTTTAACGATTATAAAAAATATAAGGGGAAAAGGGTGAAAATATCCCTAAAAAATAAAATTGACGGAAGGTTGAATTTAATCGGGGAAATAGTCGATGTGGAAAACAACGAACCTGATAAAAACCCTTGCATAAAAATATTTGACGAAATAGAAAATAAAACTCAAATTGTCCCCTTTTTTCAAATTAAAAAAGGGAATTTGTTAGTTGTATAATTTAGTTGTATAAAATTAATTATTTTAATATTTAAGGAGTTTAGAAGTGTCTCAGCTTATCATAAATGACCTAAGTTTGGTGATAGATCAGGTCTCCAAAGATAAAAATATTGAACGCTCTTTAGTTATCGAGGCGTTAGAGCAAGCGATGCTTGCCATTGCCAGAAAAAATTTGGGTATTGGATATGATCTAGAGGCGCATTATACCGACGAAACAGGAGAAATTGAGGTATTTATGTTTAAACAGGTGGTAGATGAGGTTAAAAACCCCAGAACAGAAATTTCTGTTGAAGATGCGGTTAAAAATGACCCTGATGCCATTGTTGGAGACAGTCTCGGGCTTAAAGTAGAAAAAAATATTTACGGCAGGATAGAAGCGCAGGTCGCAAAGCAGGTTATTTTTCAAAAAATAAAAGAGATAGAACATAAAAATATTTTTGATGAGTTTAATGAACGAAGGGGTGAAATCGTTAGCGGCCTTGTTAGAAAGGTTGAAAAATCGATGATAATAGTCGATTTGGGAAAAACGGAGGCAATTTTGCCCAAACAAGAACAAATATATGGTGAAACATATAAACCAAACGATAGAATAAGAGCGGTATTATCCAATATTAAAATGGAAAAAGGAGGACCAAAACTTATTCTTTCCCGTACCTCCGATGAATTTTTAACCAAACTTTTTGCATTGGAAGTACCTGAGATTTATGACGGTGTCGTTAAAATTGCCAGGGTAGCCAGAGCTCCTGGATTCAGGTCCAAAATTGCGGTTTATACATCGGATAGAGATATAGACCCTGTTGGCGCATGCGTCGGAATAAAAGGGTTTAGGATACAAAGTATAATTAATGAACTGAGAGGGGAAAAGATAGATATTGTACCTTATTCCGATAATCCGGCAAAATTAGTCGTAAATGCGCTAAGCCCGGCTGAAGTTTCTAAAGTTACCGTTAACGAGGACACAAAAACAATTACGGTTATAGTCCCGGATGATCAGCTCGCCCTGGCAATCGGGAAGCAGGGTCAAAATGTTAGACTTGCGACGAAAATTACGGATTATAAAATAGATATAAGCAGCGAATCAAAGGCAGGTAAGAAGGACCAGTCGGCATACAAATCTCTTATAGACATACCGGGGATTGGCGATATTATGGCAAAGCTTTTATACCAGAGCGGCTACACTTCCATTGAGAATATAGCAAATACCTCTGCCTCGGAATTAGTCAAGAACATTCCCGTGGATGCAAAGAAAGCCGAAAAAATTATAAGTTCTGCAAACGAGTTTCTTGTTAAAATAAAATCCGATATGGAACTTAAAGAAAAGATAGATAGAGAAAATAATTAAAAATATTATGGATACTAAGGGTTCCGTGAGTACGGAAGAAAAAAAAATGGAAGAAAGAAGGGTATCGAAAGGCGTTATTAGAAGAAGGACAAACAAAGCAGAGGAAACCGGAATTGCAGTGTCCCCTGTTGAACCTTCCACCAAGGCAGAGCTTAAAAAAGTCGCACAGGAGTCACAGGAAGCCACGCTGCAAATTGAAAAAGTCGTCAAACCTGAAGATGTCAAAGAATCTACTGTTGCAGCTAAAGTTGATAAAAATCCAAAGCCTGTTAAAGAAAATATTGCCGTGTTTAAAAAGGGTAATGAAAAAAAAGAAACTAAAGGGCATTTAATCGACACTGGCGACATATTAAGCGTGATAAAGACCCTGAATATAGACAAGGTAAAAAATATAAGCGAAGAGGGTTTAGAAAGTAAAGCGTCTCCAAAGAAAATAGGGAAAAAAGACGAATTTAAGAAAGCATCCCCGATAAAGCATAATAAAAACGAAAAATTTTTAGAAACATCCGAAGAAAACGAATATTTTGCGCATAGAAGGCATAAAAGAAGGTTTAGGGCTAATAGAGGAGCCCAACATGTTTCGCAAATACATCAGGTTATACCGGAAAAAAGGGCTTCTAAAAAGGTAATCAAGATAAATAGCGGTATAACCGTTAACGATTTATCGCAGGCTATGGGTATTAAGGCATCAGAGGTTATTAGGAAATTAATGGATGTCGGTATTATAACTACAATAAATCAGGTAATAGATATCGATGCGGCATCGCTTATCGCTACAGAATATAGCTATACAGTGGAAAATGTTGGTTTTAATGAGACCTTTGCGTTGGAGGAATCACCGGATTCCCCTGAATCTCTTATACATAGGGCACCGGTTGTTACCGTTATGGGGCATGTTGACCATGGTAAAACTTCTTTGCTCGATGCCATTAGAAAGACAAATGTAACATCGAATGAAGCAGGTGGAATAACTCAGCATATAGGCGCATATAGCGTTAAGGTTGATGACTCTATGGTAACATTTTTGGATACTCCCGGTCACGAAGCCTTTACGGAAATGAGGGCAAGGGGGGCGAGTATAACCGATATCGTTGTCCTTGTTGTTGCCGCCGATGACGGTGTCATGCCGCAGACTATCGAAGCGATTAACCATGCAAAAGCAGCTAATGTTCCAATAATAGTCGCAATCAATAAAATAGATAAGCCTGGCGCAAATCCGGCGAAAATAAAAAATAGCTTGATGGAATTTGGTCTTGTTTCGGAAGACCTTGGCGGAACAACACTTTATGCCAATGTCTCTGCCAAAACAGGACAAGGATTAAAGGAACTTCTTGAACTTATAATACTTCAGTCCGAAATTTTGGAATTAAAGGCAAACCCTAATAAATTGGCAAGAGGAACGGTAATCGAGGCAAAGCTCGATAAAGGAAGGGGACCTGTCGCCACTGTTCTGATACAGAGTGGGACTATAAATATAAATGATAGCGCAGTATGCGGCTTATATTATGTTAAGGTTAGAGCTATGGTGGATTACAAAGGCAATAAGATTGAAAAAGCAGGACCTTCAACACCTATCGAGATATTTGGTCTTGAGGGAGTTCCATCCTCCGGCGACAACTTTATCGTATTAAAAGATGAAAAAGAAGCTAAAAGGATTAGTTTAGAAAGGCAGTTAAAATATAGAGAGATTGAATTAAGCGTTACCGCTAAAACGACACTCGAAGGGCTATATTCAAAGATAAAATCAGGCGGTATCAAAGAATTAAGATTGATTGTTAAAACGGATGTTTACGGTTCGATGGAGGCATTGATTCAATCTTTTAATAAACTTTCAACCGCTAAAGTTAAGGTTAATGTTATTCATAGCGGCGCATCGGCAATCACCGAAAGCGATGTTATGCTTGCAAAAGCTACAAATTCTATAATAATAGCGTTTAATGTTCGTCCTGAGCCAAAAGCATTGATTTTGAGCGAAAATGAGGGTATAGAAATAAGATATTACAACATTATTTATGATGCCGTTAAAGATATTAAAGATGCTATGGAAGGACTTCTTGCTCCCATAGAAAAAGAGAAGATAACGGGGAAGGCGGAAGTAAGGGATGTATTTAATGTTCCTAAGGTGGGTGCGGTTGCCGGTTCTTTTGTATTGAGCGGGACTATTAAAAGGTCTTCAAATGCAAGGCTTTTAAGGGACAATGTGTTAATATACACGGGTCACATAAATTCACTTAAAAGGTTTAAAGAGGATGTTAAGGAGATTCAGGCAAATTTTGAATGCGGGATACTTCTCGAAAATTTTAACGACATTAAGGTTGGGGACATAATCGAGGCTTACGAGATTGAGTATATTAGGCAAACGCTCGAGTCTTCTTCCCGTGAGTTATAAAAGGATAGGGAGGCAATAAGAATTTGATAGAGAGAAATAAAAGGGTTGGGGAACTTATTGCCAGAGAGGTGTCTTTGGCACTTGAGTTTAAGGTTAATGACAACCGATTGAAAAATGTTACAATAATAGGCGCCGAGGCTTCAAAGGATTTAAAATTTTGTAAAATATTTTTTAGCGTTATTGGGCACGAAAAAGAAATAGAGAAAGCCATTAACGGATTTAAGAGTTCCAAAAATTTTATAAAAAAAGAGGTGTTTTCTAAGGTGCTCTTAAGGGTTGTTCCTGAAATCACATTCGAGTACTATAGCGGATTACAAAAGGCTTCCGAGATTAACCGAATAATAAATGAGCATAATTTGGCAAACGCATCGCGGCAACTTAAAAATTAAGTATATAATAAATAAATATAGCAGAGGAATAAATTTGATTCATGAAATAAAAGACCATTCAAATGTAGATTTAATAGACTTAAAAAAATCAACAAATGATATATTTCATATTATAGAAACGTCTAAAAAGATTCTGATAGCAACTCACGAAAACCCGGAGGGTGATGCTATAAGTTCCGTTATAGCCATAGCCCTATTTTTGCATTCGCTGGGTAAAGAGGTATATCTTTATAATAAGGATTCTATTCCAAATAATTTGAAATTTTTACCGTGGACGGATAAATTTTTAGATAAGTTTCCAAAAGAGCCCATTGATTTACTCGTTGTTGTCGATTGTGGGGAGTTTTCGAGGATTGGAACTAATTTTGAACAGCTTTCCGATATAAATAGAATAATTAACATAGACCATCATTTTACTAATACTCGTTTTGGACATTTAAACCTTGTGTTGCCCGATGCAAGTTCGACAGGAGAGATTCTTTTTTATCTTTTTTTATCTTACGGAGCTTATGAAAATAAAATTCCTTATTCTCCTTATGACAGTTTCCTAAATGAAAAATTAAATGAGCCTCTGCCATGCGATTTAGACATAAGAAATAAAATTTTATCTAAGATAAATAATGAAATTGCGTTAGCGCTATATACATCTATATTGACGGATACAGGTTCTTTTCATTATTCTTCGGCAAATAAAAGGTCTTTTTATGTATGCTCCGTTTTAAATGAGTATAATATAAATCCATCAAGGGTGGCCACCGAGCTTTTCGAAACAAAGCCCGCAGAGATGTATATCTTATTGGGAAAGAGTTTAAGCACTCTTGAATTTGCCTTAGGCGGTAAGGTCGCATCGATGGTCGGAACAAAAAAAATGATTGACTCTGTTTTAGAAAAGACTGATGGACACAAGGTTAACGGGTTATATGAAAATTTCGTGAATTATCCCAGGTCAATTCAAGGCGTGGAGATAGCGATATTTTTTAGAGAAGTATCTTTTAATGAATACAGGTTAAATTTCAGATCTAAAAGTTATGCAAATGTTGCAAATGTTGCTGAAAGATTTGGCGGCGGAGGGCATAAATTTGCTGCAGGATGCAAAGTTAGCGGCGATTTAAACGAGATTAAAAAGGAAGTGTACAAATATTGCGAAGAGGTTATATAAAATTATAGCATGAAAATAGTTAAAAATAGTGATATTAGTGGTATTCTTGTGATAGATAAACCAAAAGACATGACTTCCTTTAGTGTGGATTCCGCGATAAAAAAAGAGCTTAACTGCTTAAAGGTTGGTCATGCCGGGACATTGGATCCTTTTGCGACGGGAGTGCTTCCTATCCTCATAAATAAGGCAACAAAGCTTCAGGATAAGCTTATAAATATTCCAAAATCATACGAAGGCGCTTTTAAAATAGGCATAAGCACAAATACCCTTGATATTTCAGGGGTAGAAGTCGATAACAAACCTGTGGAAGGTGCGGAAATTGCAAATATAGCCTGCTACTTAGGTAAATTAAAAGGGAATTTTACCCAAAAGATTCCTATTTTTAGCGCAAAAAAGTTTAAAGGTGTTCCTTTATATAAATATGCTAGAAAAAATATAAATATAGATATAGAAAATGATAAAAAAACAGGGGTTGTAAATATTTACGATTTTGAAGTGAAGTCTTACGATAATGTTTTTATATATTTTAAATGTACGGTTTCTAAGGGAACATATGTGAGAGCTATCGCGCAAGATATAATGGATAAATTTAATGTTCCCGCCCATCTATTTAATCTCAGAAGGACAAGCGCGGGCGGTTTCGATATTTATGAGGCTTTACCTTTTGAATCGCTTGAAAAGGGTGTGGATTTTATTATGGAAAATATTATTCCCGTTCACAGTCACAGGATTAACAATGACGATAATAGATTGATGGCAAAGTCTAATATATAATATATATAATATAATATCCGGAGGAGTTAATTAAATGCCAATTTCAAAAGACGAAAAACAAGCAATAATCGAAAAGTTCAAGACGCATCAAATGGATTCAGGTTCGGTAGAGGTGCAGGTTGCGCTACTGACCTATCGTATTAATTTATTATCCGAACATTTTAAAAAATTTGTCAAAGATCATCATTCAAGAAGAGGACTTTTAAAAATGGTTTCAAAAAGAAGACATTTGCTTGATTATTTGAAAAGTAAAGATGAAGATAGGTATAAAGCCCTTATAGATTCTCTTGAACTTCGCAAATAAACAATAAATTTTATAATAATTGTGTAATAAATTAATTAATTAAACAGTTCAATTTAGTTAAATTTTAATGGTTTTAATGATTTTAGATTTACAAAGGAGACACGATGGTAACTTATGATGTGGTGAGGAGTTTTACACTTGATGGCAAAAAAATAACTGTTGAAACGGGAAGGCTTGCAAAACAGGCATCTGGTAGCGCTTTGGTGACCATTGGGGACACCAAGGTTCTTGTTACGACATGTATCGATAAAAACATAAAAGAAGGGATTGATTTTTTACCTCTAACAGTAAACTATGTGGAAAAATTTTATGCCGCAGGGAGAATTCCGGGAGGGTTTTTTAAGCGAGAGGCGAGACCATCCGAAAAAGAGGTTTTAACATCAAGATTTTTAGACAGACCGATAAGACCTCTTTTCCCCGATAACTATTTTTTTGACACCCAGATAATTGCCACGGTGATATCGATGGATCAGGAAAACGACCCCGATATGGCTGCTATGATTGGCGTTTCGTTTTCATTGACGATTTCCGAAGCCCCGTTTAACGGTCCCACCGCCGGCGTAAGGATAGCAAGGGTAAACGGTAATTTTATTGTAAATCCTACCTATAAAGAACTTGAAAACAGTGATACTTTTCTTATAATAGCCGGTTCAAAAGATGCCATAACGATGGTAGAAGGAAGTTTTAACGAGCTTGACGAAGAGGAACTTCTTTCGGCAATAGAATTTGGACATAATAAGATTAAAGAATTAATAGAATTTCAAAATTCTATCCTTTCGGAAATTAGTATTAATAAAATAGAACTAAGACCATTGGATGTTCCTGATGGATTATATGAAAAGGTTAAAGAAATTGCCTATGATGATTTGTCTAAAGCCTTGCAAATATCCACAAAACAGGAAAGAAATGAAACGATAGCAAATCTTAATTCAAAAGTTATTGAATTGCTTCAAGAATCACACCCAGGGCAAGAAACTTTAATTAATCATATATTTGAATCTATCCAAAAGGATTTATTAAGAAGCAGGGTTCTTACCGAAGGACTGAGGGTTGATGGAAGAAGGCCAAGGGATATCAGGCCGATTAGTTGTTCTATCAATGAACTTCCTATGGCTCACGGAAGCGCCATTTTTACAAGAGGAGAGACACAGGCGCTTGTTGTTGTAACCCTTGGCACAAAATTTGACGAACAGATTATCGATGCCCCGGAAAAAGAGTCATCTAAAAGGTTTATGCTTCATTACAATTTCCCCCCGTTTTCCGTCGGCGAGGTTTCACCTTTAAGGTCGCCGGGCAGAAGAGAAATAGGACATGGCTCTCTCGGGGAAAAGGCTTTGAGGTATATTATACCTTCTTTTGAGGAGTTCCCCTATACCATAAGGGTGGTGTCCGAGATACTTGAATCCAACGGTTCTTCTTCTCAGGCTACGATTTGCGGAGGAACTTTATCTTTAATGGATGCCGGTGTTCCTATAAAAGCACCTGTTGCAGGAATTGCCATGGGGCTTATAAAAGAAGGAGACAAGGTTGCAATCCTTTCGGATATTTTGGGCGATGAAGACCATCTTGGGGATATGGATTTTAAAGTGGCAGGGACAGAAAAAGGGGTTACGGCGCTTCAAATGGATATTAAAATTTCAGGTGTTACAAAAGATATTCTAAGAAATGCGCTCTTACAGGCTAAAGAGGGTCGTTTGCACATACTAAATATTATGTTAAAGACAATACCTGTGCCAAAAAGAGAACTGGCGAAAAATGCTCCCAGGATTGTTACAATAATGGTTAAACCGGAAAAGGTCAGAGAAGTCATCGGTCAGGGCGGAAAGGTTATTAGAGGAATAATCGAGAAAACAGGTGCCAAGGTTGATATAGAAGATTCGGGAAAGGTTACGATTTCTTCGTCAAACAGAGATGCCTTAGATATCGCAATCGGAATGATAAACGATATAGTGCAAGAGGCGGAGATTGGCAAAATTTATTATGGCAAAGTTCGGAAAATAATGGATTTTGGAGCCTTTGTAGAGATATTTCCGGGAACGGATGGACTTGTTCATATCTCTCAAATCGACATTAAAAGGGTCGAAAAGGTTTCGGATGTTTTAAAAGAGGGAGAAGAGATAAAAGTAAAGGTTATTGATATAGACAAATCCGGAAAAATAAAACTTTCCAGAAAAGAGACTTTATGAGAAATTTTAAAAGAGAAGAATTAAAATCAGGCATTACATTAATAACCGAAAAAAAATCGTATTTTAATTCTATTAGTATCGGATTATGGGTTAAAACGGGTAGTGCTTATGAACCGGCAAATGTAAATGGAATATCGCATTTTATAGAACATTTGCTTTTTAAGGGAACTAAAACCAGAACATATAAAGATATAAATAAAGAGATTGACTTGATGGGCGGGGCTTTAAACGCCTTTACCGGAACCGAGCTCACCTGTTTATATACCAGGGTTCTTTCGGAAAACTATGATAATGCGATTAATCTTTTAATCGATCTTATGTTCAATTCTCTATTTCCTTCCGATGAAGTAAAAAAAGAGAAAGGTGTAATTTTACAAGAAATTTCCGGCGTTCAAGACGATCCATTCGATTATTCTATGGAACTTTTCCATAAAAATTTCTATGGAAATTCTTCGTTTGCTTATCCAATACTTGGAACCGCAGGGACCGTTGAGGATTTTAACAGGGACAAAATATTGGATTATTTTTATTTAAATTATGCTCCGCAAAATGTGGTAATTTCTGTTGCCGGAAATTTTGACCATGAAAAAATTGCAATGTCCATAGATAATTATATGGATAAAGTTTCGGGAAACTTTGCAAAAAGAGTTCCTCTTAAAAAACCTGATACAAACAAAAATTACGGTGAATTTGTTCAGGAAAAGGATCTGGAGCAGGCGCATTTTATTATCGGACTTGACGGAATAAAAAAAACGGATAAAGATTATTATACCTTGGAGGTTCTAAATACCTTATTAGGTGGTTCGGTCAGTTCAAGGCTTTTTCAAGAGGTAAGAGAAAATAAAGGGTTAGCATATTCTATTTATTCAAATGCTTCATTTCATAAATTTGACGGTTATGTATATATATATGCGGGTGTTGCGCCAAAGAAATTTAAACTTTCTAAAAACTTGATTTTTAATATAATAAACGATTTAGTGGAAAATGATATTGACGATGAAGAGATTTTAAACGCAAAAAGGCATATTTCCGATAGTTTTTTACTGGGAATGGAATCTACAAGTTATATAATGAATCATAATGCGATAAATGAAATTTACGATAACGGATATAAATCTATTGCTCAGGTTTTAAAAAGGATAGATGCTGTTGATAGGCAGTCTATAAAAAGAATTTCAAAACGGCTGTTTTCCGATAAGAAGAATAGGAATATTTCTGTTCTCGGTAGGGTTGAATAATCTATGGAAACCGATATTTATTATCCTAAAACTTATGACATAATTTACAGGTCCGGTTATGTTATCGGCTTTCTGGGCATTCTTTTGTTTGCCCTCTCCTATCCTTTTTTTAATCGGTTTGGTCTTTTTCTCGGTATTTCGGTTTTTTATTTAGGTTCTTTAATATCGGGAATATTTCTTTTAGTATGGAGAAAAGAGGTAAAAATATTTATATTATTATGCATAATTTTGGGAATTATTTTTGCCGTTAGTTATCTTTTGTTTTTTAAAAATCCTGAGGTTTTAATTATATCTATGGGATTTGTTCTTGCCGGGTTGGCAGGTCTTTATGGTAAAGAGGCTCACTGTTTTCATTTCATAGAGGGGTGGATTTTAATGTGGTCGTTTCCGTTTTTGATTTTTGCGAATTTATTGATTTACGGATTAAACTTGCAAAATAACGGTTTGGTTCATACTATTTTTTCTACCGTTTATTTAGTTGTAATGCTTTTAGCATTATCCTTTTTAATAAAAAAGTTAAGACAGCCCTTGATGCAATTTTGCCAAAATCAAGATTAAAATATTTTTTTGTTGAATTATGACTTTAAAGTCATTATAATAATTAACATGGTAGAAAATACAGATAAATATGAATTGATTTTGTCATCTTCAAGGAAATTGATAGAAGAAATCGGGTTTTCGGCTTTAACTATGGATAAGGTTGCGCAAAAGGCCGGTATTGCCAAAGGGACGGTCTATATTTATTTTAAAGATAAAAACGAACTTCTGGAAAAGGTTTTAGAACAGGGTTTCGCGAGGATGTTTGAAAGAGTTAAAGCCAAAGTTAATTCGCAAAAAGGGTGCAAAGAAAAGTTAAGAATTTTAATCTATGGAAACTTAACCCATATCAACGAAAACAGATATTTTTTTAAAACTATTTTTTTAGATGAAGTAAATATAGTTTTCTTAAGGAAAAAATCCCAGGAGTTTTTTAATTCAAGAAGGAAAATATACGTAGATTTCATTGGTGAAATCATCAAATCAGGAATTGAATCGGATGAGTTCAGACAAGATTTAAACCCGGTAAAGGCGGGATATATGTTAGTTTCTTTAATTAAAATAAATGCCATATATAATTTTCTCAATAATAAATTTGAACTTACCGAAGAAATGATTAAAAGCGATGCGGAAGAAATATTTAATCTGTTAATTTATGGAATAAACAAGCGTTAATGAATAACCCATCTTATGAAAAAATTAAAAAAAGGATGAAAATATGAAGAATAAAGGATTTTTGCTAACAATTTTTATTATTTTTGTTTTGGTTTCCGTTTTATCCCTTACCGCTTGCGGGAAAAAGAAAGTTTCCACAAAAGCGGCGAGTCCCATAACAACAAGTAAAGTTAAGGTCCTAAGTGCAAAGGTATATTTAAAAGAGGCCGGTTATTTTTTACCGTATAAAACTGCGAATATTGCTTCAAGATCGGCAGGACAGGTTGTACAAATAATTGCTCGGGATGGGGACTATGTTAAAGCAGGACAGGTATTGGCGATAATCGATAGAAAAAAAGCATTTTTTGCTATGAAATCTCAGGAAAATGCGGTGAGACAGGCTAAAGCGGTGCTTTTTTTGGCAAAATCGACACTTAAAAGAGATACAATGTTATACAAAAAACAACTTCTAACCGCTTTGGATTACGACACGGCGGTTTCTGATTTCAGGAAGGCTTTAGCATCTTATAATGACGGGGTATCTCTTTTAAACTTAGATAGAAAAAATTATAAGGACACGCTTATAATTTCTTTAATTAGCGGTATTGTTTATAAAAGATATATTAATCTTGGCGACTATGTTCCCGTAAATAAATTATCTTATCAAGTCGTTGCCTTAAAGCCTTTAGAGCTTGAGTTTCATGTCCCTCAAAGTGAGGTCCCGCTTATAAAAAACAAAGAAGATGTTGTTGCAACCGTTAAAGGTTATCCTAAAAAGATTTTTTCCGGACATGTTTATTTTATAAGTCCAAGTTTAAATCCCCAAACCCGGATGGTTAGGGTTAAAGCATTATTTCAGAACAATAGAAATTTTATAAGGCCTCAATATTTTGCGGATGTTAAACTTCCGGTGGGATTTGTAAGGAATGGTCTTTTTGTGCCTGAAGCTGCCGTTAGGATAGGATTAAAAGGCGATTATTTGTTTGTTTATAAAAACGGCATAGTGAAACAAAGAATGGTTTCCATAGGAATTACTAAAGAGGGTTATTTGCAAATAGTAAAGGGTGTGAGTAAAAAGACGATAGTGGTGGTTAGAGGTTCTAATCTGGTTCATAATAACGAAAAAGTAACCGTAGCAAAGTTGAGGGATTTATGAAAATATCCGATATTTCCATTAAACGCCCTGTTTTTGCGGTAATGATGGTCAGTATTTTTGTTGTTCTGGGTATATTCGGATATTTTACCCTTGCCGTAAATCTTTATCCAAACATCCAGTTTCCTATAATTACTATCACAACCACACTCCCTGGCGCAAGCCCGAAAGAAATGGAACTTGATGTTACAAAAAAGATAGAGGATGCAGTAAACTCTGCTTCAGGTATAAAACATATAATGTCTATGAGCTCTGTCGGGATGAGTAGTGTAATTATCGAATTTCATTTAGATAAAAACATTGCGCATCGTTATCAAACTGTTACCGCCGATGTCGATGCAATTTTAGACACACTACCAAAAAATATCAATACGCCGGTTATTAAAAAACTTAGTGTCAACTCCTCTCCTATTATGTGGATTACCTTATACGGCAACAGGTCTAAGAGATTTTTGTCATTTTATGCCGAAAAAGTATTAGAGAGAAAATTTGAAAGACTTCCTGGGGTGGGCCAAATTATTATTGGCGGTGTCCGAAACAGGAGAATGGTTTTTTATGTGAATAACAATGAAATGATAAGCCATGTGCTTGGGGTTAATCAAGTTATTAACGCTATCAAGTCTCAAAGCGTTTCACTGCCCACAGGAAATTTAAAGACCGATACAAAAACATATTTTACATATCTTAAAGGAAGATTCCATACTGCGAAAGAATTTAACAGAATGATAATTAATAATTATCAAGGAGTGCCGGTTAGATTTTCGCAAATAGGACATGCCGTAAACTATGAAGCTCCGGAAACATCTATTACTACATTTGATGGAAAATCTACGGTCGGACTCGGGCTTACCATAAAGACACATGCTAATGCGGTTAGAGTGGCAAGTGAAGCAAAACACCTTTTAAATTTAGTTAAATTTTCTTTACCCCCCGGTGTTAAAGCTAAGGTTGCTTATAACAGTGCAACTTATATTAAAAAATCCATAGAAAGCGTCGAATTTGATATAATTTGGGGCGCTTTATTAACTGTGCTTATCGTATTTTTCTTTTTAAAGGATTTAAGAACTACTATAATTGCGGCAACAGCTTTGCCTGCGGCAATAATTTCAGCCTTTGGTTTTTTACACTTAATGAATTTTTCGCTCAACAATATGACCATGCTTGGCTTATCGCTATCCGTCGGTCTTTTGATAGACGATGCCATTGTTGTTCTCGAAAACATATACAGGCATGTCGAGGGTGGAGAAGATAGAATGTTCGCGGCATCTAATTCGATGAATGAAATAGGCATTGCGGTAATGGCAACTACATTTTCTATCGTTGCGGTTTTCATTCCGGTTGCATTTATGCCAGGTATGATAGGAAAGTTTTTCTACGAGTTTGCTTTAACCGTTGCCTTTGCCGTTTTAATATCTTTGTTTGTCTCTTTTACGCTCACTCCCATGTTGTCATCAAGGTTTATCGTCCATAAAAAGGAACACGGCTCATTATTTACTTTTTTTGAAAATTTAATGAAGCAAACGACCGATATTTACAAAAAAATGATAAATTGGAGTTTAAACCATAGATTGATTGTTATAATTTTGGCAATCGTAATATTTGCTTTTTCATTATATTTAACGAAATATATCGGAAAAGAGATGATGCCTCCATCAAATTCAGGTAATTTTCTTGTTGATTTTCAAGCTCCGGAAGGAACAAGCGTAAGAGTTATGAAAAAATATGTTAATTCTTTATATGGGGTTGTAGAAAAGGCCCCATTCCGAAAGACAATTTTTATGGCTACCGCATCGGGTGTTAACGGTTCCAGATATAAGGGGATGTTTTTTGTTTCTTTAAAGAATAACAGGGATTTAAATCAGCAACAGGTTATGGGCATATTAAGAAAAAAACTTGCCAAAGTTCCGGGTGTTTTTACACAGGTTATGGATATGCCGGTTGTCGGCGGAGCTTCCGCTAATGTTGCTCCTCTTCAGATTATTGTGATGGGTCCCAGCATTAAAAAAACTATAACATACTCAAATAAACTTTTAACCGATTTAAGAAAGACGCCCGGTTTAGTTGATGTTACTTCCAACATGCAATTCCATCAGCCCGAATTATTAATTCATGTAAGAAGAAATATTGCCGGAAGCCTTGGGGTTAGCGTATCTTCAATTGCACAGACAATAGATGCGCTTATCGGCGGAGACATAAATATATTTAAAAATTACAATTTTATATATCAAGGGCACATTTATAACCAACAGATAAGACTTTTCAGGAATGAAAGAAATCGGGTAGGAGACATAAAGAATTTATATGTGTCAAATAATGAAGGTAAATTAATACCGTTATCCGATCTGGTAACAATTAAAAAAACGATAGGCCCGCAGGTTATAAACAGAAGGGATCTTGAAAATGCGGTTACTATTTATGCAAATATGTCAAATCATGTTCCGCTTAGCTATGGAGTTGCAAAGGTTAATAAATATATGTCTAATATTATACCCAAAAAATCATTATATAATTATCAGTTTAGCGGTCTGGCTTCTAAAATGAATCAATCATTCGGAGCAATGGGTTCCGCATTGCTTTTGGCATTAATTATTGTTTATATGATTCTTGCCTCTTTATACGATAGCTTTATAGATCCGCTGGTTATTATGGTTTCAGTTCCATTGGCATTAATAGGCGCAATTGGCGGACTCCTTTTAATGCACAGGGCTTTAAGTGTAATTGCGCTTATAGGGATAATTTTATTAGTAGGGCTTGTTATAAAAAATGCCATACTTCTTGTCGATTTCATAATACTCTCGAGAGAGAGGGGACTTAATAAACATGATTCTATTGTTGAGGCCGGCAGTATCAGGCTTCGCCCGATTTTAATGACTACTCTTGCAATGGTTTTTGGCATGCTTCCTATTGCAACAGGTCTGGGTGTCGGTTCTTCTTCGCGGGCGCCAATGGCAATAGATGTTATAGGCGGGCTTCTAACCTCTATGTTTTTAACACTACTTGTAATTCCTGTTTTATATTCTTATACCGATAATCTTAAGGGATTTCTGAGAAAGGTGTTTTTAAGGGAATAAAAAATATTACCCCTTCGGTTAAATTTTCGCCCATCCCAAGTAAAGACTTTAAAACTGTGATAAAAATTCTAAATAACTCCCATAACGCCCCTCCTTTTAAGGATGGGAGACCCGAAGCGGCAGGATAGTTAGGATGAGGCGGTTAGTGTGGGGGTGAACGATAACCGCACATGTTTACTCCTCTTAGCTTACTCCCGCAAGGGGGAGGGTTTTAGATTAAGGATAAAGAAAATGGTTGAAAAATCTCACATATATTATAAATGGATAGTTCTTGCCCTTGTTGTTGTATCTTCTTTTATGGCAATCCTTGATGTCAATATCGTAACGGTAGCTCTTCCTAAAATGATGTCGTATTTCGGAATTAATATTACCGATGTCGAGTGGGTAATGATTGCCTATACAATTACTTATTCCATTGTTATACTTCCTATGGCCTTTATTAGAAGAAAATATGGGATAAAATATCCCTTTATAGTTTCTATTGTAGTATTTGTCATGGGTTCGGCTTTATGCGGGCTTGCTCCTACCTTTAGCTACCTTATTATATTTCGTATTATACAGGCAATTGGCGGAGCTGGACTTACTCCTACCGGTTTAACCCTGCTTGCCGAGGTTTTTCCGCCGGAGGAAAGAGGAGAGGCTATGGGTATTTGGTCTATTGGGGCAATGGTTGCGCCTGCGGTGGGGCCAATGCTTGGCGGTTATCTTGTCGATTATGTGAACTGGAGATGGATATTTTATGTAAATGTTCCAATAGGAATAATTTCTATATTAGGTTCCATTGCCATATTAGCGCATGATATACCGATAAAAAGATATACGAAGAAATTTGATATATTTGGCTTTTTGTTTATGGCTTTATCGATGGGTTCACTTTTATATGCGTTAAATGAGGGACAGACATTTGGGTGGCATGCGCCGGTTATAATTCAATCGGAAGTTATTAGCGGCTTTACATTTGTTTTTTTCATAATAACAGAACTATTTGTGGAAACGCCGCTTCTTAATTTAGATATTTTTAAAAATTATAATTTTGTTATTTCAGCTGTAGTCAACATGGTAAGGGCAGTAGGAATTTTTGGCGCTATGTTTTTATTACCTCTTTATTTGGAAAATGTATTAAACTATAATGCGATGTATGCAGGAATTTTAATGGCCCCGACTGCTATTGCCGTTGCTTTCGTTTCACCATTTTCAGGAAAAATATCAGATAGAATAGGACCAAGGTATCCTCTTTTTATTGGACTTTTAATAGTTGCCGCCTCTATGTTTATGTTTGACAATCTTTCGTTAAATACGAGCGTTTACGATATCGTTATAAATCAATTAATACGGGGTGTCGGTATAGGGTTGTTAAATGCCCCCGTTATGAGTGCGGCGCTAAATTCGGTAAAAACCGACCTTATCCCTGAGGCTTCAGGTTTAATTCCAGTAACGCTTCAAATAGGGGCTTCTTTTGGAATAGCTTTTATAGGCAATGAACTTGTCGTCAGGCAGGTTTATCATTTAAATCAATATGCAAGGGATATTAAATATAATTTTTACGCGTATCATAATATAATAAGTTTTATAAACGGCGATTTAATAAGCAAAGCTCCGTCATACTTCAGGCCGGGGACTATTTTTCCGAGTCCGTCTTTAGCCTTTTTCGACGAAATTATACAGATGCTTGCTTCTATCGCTTCTTACGGGGATTCTTTTGCGATTTTAGGTTATATTACACTGGCGGGCGCGGCCGTTGCTTTTTTTATTAAAAATAAAAGACCCGGTAAAATCAATAATTAAGCGCTTGTTATATTATTTATTTATATAGATATGATATTATTACAAGTATGAGCATAAATACGAATATTAATTTTAATAATGATTACAACAAGGTTATCCTCACTGTTTCCGAACTTTCCCGTCTCTTAAAGGAAACGATAGAGGGGGCTTTTTACGATATAAAGGTAAAAGGAGAGATTTCCGGCTTAAAAACTAACTATGCTTCAGGTGTCTATTTTGATTTAAAAGACGAATATGCAAAATTAAAATGTATAATTTTTAAAAACGATGCTAAAAAGATAAAGTTTGATATTAAAGAAGGATTATCCGTTACGGTTTATGGGCGAATTAATTTATATGAACCAAGGGGCGAATATAGTTTGATAATATCCGAGTTAGAGCCTTCAGGATACGGCGAGCTTTATCTGTTATTCGAGCAGTTAAAAGAAAAGCTCAAGAAAGAGGGGTTATTCGATGAATCACATAAAAGAAAAATTCCTTTTTTGCCGAAAACCATAGGAATAGCAACATCAAGAAGCGGGGCTGTTTTGCACGATATGCTAAAAATTATAAAATCAAGGTTTGAAAATGTATCTATAATATTTGTAAATGCAGCTGTTCAAGGGAAAAATAGTTCAGCAGAAATAGCTTATGCTTTAAATCTTTTAAATGCATATAGCAAGATAAAAAGAAAGGTCGATGTAATAATAGTCGGCAGAGGCGGGGGAAGTATCGAAGATTTATGGGCTTTTAACGAAGAAATTACGGCAAGAGCCATTTATAATTCGGAAGTTCCGGTAATAAGCGCGGTCGGTCACGAAACCGATTTTACCATTGCCGATTTTGTTGCGGATAAGCGCGCTTCAACTCCGTCTAACGCTGCCGAGATGGTTATTCCGGTAAAGTTTGAACTTATAAAACAGATAAAATCGTCAAGAGGCAGGATAGAACAGGATATTTTTAATATTATTTTAACAAAAAAGGAGCATTTATTAAATTTAATTAAAAATGGGGAAACCGTTTCCCCAAAAAGATTAATTCAGGATAGAATGCTCAGGATTTATGATATTTCAGACAGGCTGCATAAGGCTATTAATTCACGTATCGATTTATTAAAAATCAATGTTGCGCATATACATAAAAGGCTTTCATTGAGAAATCCTTTGTCTGTTTTTAACGAGCGTAAGTCTTACATATTCGATTTATCTAATAAACTTAAAAAGGGGATAGAAGCAATTATATTAAATTATAGAAATAAGCTAAAAACAGAAAATAAGGCATTAAATTCATTAAGCCCTTATAATGTTTTAAAGAGAGGCTATAGTATAGTTTTTACCGATGATAAAAGGGTTATTTCATCGGTTTTAAGTGTCGAAGAAAACGAAAATATAAAAATAACCTTAAGTGACGGAAACTTAAACGCCGTGGTTAAGGAAAAAGAGGTTAAATAGGAAGTTAAAGTCTTATCGGTTTTTTCTTTTTTATGATATGTATTGCGGATTTCTTTAAAGATATAGAAACCGTTTTACCTTCAAAGAGATTCATAACCTCGTAAGCATGAAACGGTATTAAAACCTTAAACTCGAAAGTATCTTCCGAACTAATCAGTATTTCCATCATACGTGAAGTAAAAATGGCTGAATTAATCATTCCCGAAAAGTGATTCTCCCTGACTGGTTTTGAAGTTTGCCTGTCTTCCCTTAGTATTATTATTTCTTCCGGTCTTATCACAAAAAGAACCAGCTCGTTTATTTCGAAATTTCCCTGAAAATCCGTCTCAATATACCTATTTCCTTCTTTTCCGTTTAAGAGTTTAATTTTAATTAAATTATTTTTTTCGTCTATTTCCGATATAATACCCTCAAATATATTTTCCGTTCCCAGAAGGAAAGCCGTGTCCATAGAGGAGGGTTTTTTTAAAACATCCTTAGGTTTTCCCGAATCTTGAATTTTGCCGTGATTTAAAATAAACATTTTATTTGATAGATTTAAAACATCTTCTATATCATGTGTTACAAGTAACATAGGGATTTTAAGTTCACCGTTTATATCTTTAATCAGTTTTCTCACCTTGGTTTTTGAAATAATATCAAGGTTTGAAAACGGCTCATCCATAAGTATAATTTCAGGGTTCACAATTAACGCTCTTGCTAAAGACACTCTTTGGGCTTGACCCATACTTATTTCATTGGGATATCTTTTTTCAAGACCTGTAATTCCAAGTAATTCCATTATTTCTTTTGTAGATTTCAATATCTTTTTGTTATTGTTTATATATCTTTTTTTATTCGAGCTTAATTTTGAACCGAAGGCTATATTTTCGAATACATTCATATGCGGGAATAAGAGGGGTTCATCCATTACAAGAACAGTGTGTCTTTCATAGGGTTCAAGGTTATTTATATTCTTCCCGTTAAGCATAATGTCGCCGTTATCCTGTTTTATAATTCCGCAAATTATCTTTAAAAGCGTACTTTTGCCTTCACCTGAATAGCCGAAAATAGAGGAAATTTCACCGCTTTCTATGTCTAAATTTATACCGTTTAAGATCTTTTTATCCAAAAAACTTTTACAAATGTTTTTAATTTCTAATAGTTTCATTTTTTTAGGTAGAAAGATTAATTTTTTGCCTTTGTTTTGTAATTAAAGTATTTAAAAATTCCAAGAGAAAATAAGGATATAAGCATTAAAATACAGGCAATCGCAATGGCAGCGGGGTAATTACCGTAACTTGTTTTGACAAAAATCTCTATTGGGGCGGTTTCCGTTATATTTGGAATAACGCCTGAAACCATTTGTGTTGCGGCATACTCGCCCATTGATCTTGACCAGCTCATTGCAAGTCCTGCCAGAATACCATTATATGAAAGAGGAAGTATTATTTTTAAAAGAATATTTATAGATGAAGCGCCAAGCGTTTTACTTAAGTCTATCATTTTTCTGTTTATAGAATCAAAGGAGGTTTTGACGATATTGACAAAAAATGGAAACGATATTATTAATTGAACTAAAATAATACCGGAAGGTGTAAATACAAATTTTATTCCATTATCGATAAATAACCTTCCTATCGGATTAAGGGGTCCCATAGTAATTAAGACGGCAAAGCCTATCACAAGTGGTGATGTCGTAAGCGGAAGAGTTGAGATTAAATCAAGGATAAAGGATATTTTGCTTCTATTAAACGATAATATGTAGGCAATAGGAATACCGATTATAAGATTTATTAAAATAACGATAAATGATATTTTAAAACTTAAAAATATTGAATTCCAGAGATGAATGTTTTTTAATTCTTTTATAAAAAGATTAAGTGAAGTCTGAAAAAATATGCCTGAAAGAAGTAGCACCAGTGCGATAAAAAATGAAAATGAGATAATATAAATGAGTATGTCAAATATTTTATTTTTATTAAAAGGCATACAATGTTTTTAAAAATTTGTTTCCGGTTCATATTTATATCAATATAATATGATTTTATAATATTGCGAAGATTATTAAAATCAAAAAAATCCCCCCTTTAAATTTATTTAAAAAAAAGGGAGATAAGACAGGTAAGCAATGCAAAAACAAAACTATTTTACCTTGCGAAATTTACAGGAGAAAACCCCCAATACCTTAATATCCTTTTTCCCCTGTTTGAAAAAAGGAGTTTTACGAAGTCTCTATCAAGGGTTTTATATTTTGATTGACTTAAAATAGAAACCGTAAATTTTGCATGAGCATTATATTTTGCCGGTATCGGAATAATGTTAATTCTGGCTCCGCTTCTTTTAAGCTCAAGAAGTTGCGATGCGTATAATATTCCTAAATCGGTATTTCCGCTTTCAAGGATTGGCATAACTAATGCGGCATCAAGCAAATGATTTGCATGATCAGTTATTTTTTTAAAAGCCCCTGGAATTTGCTTGTTTATTATTTTAAACATCTTCCATGTATAGTTGCCGGCAGGATCGCTGTGAGGACTTGAGGTGGTAAGAGTGACGTTTGGATCCATAAGTTTTTGTATTAGATTAAACTTTGTAACATGAGCAGGATTATTATAAGGTGTGGCAGCTGCAAGATAGTCATAGGCAAAGACCTTATAGGATATTAAAAAACCCTTTCTTTTAAGCTGTCTTTGAAATTTTCCGTTTGCCGACAAAAAAATATCGCATGGCGCTCCTTCTTCTATGTCTCCTTTTAAAACCCCGGCTCCCAGAAAATCGTAATCTATTTTAACGCCCGGGTGAACTTTTTCAAAAATATTACCTATTTCCGTGATTGGTTTAGGAAGAGCATCCGCCGCCATTATTTTTAAGGTTACGGCATCTGCACCGGTATTGCCGGTAAGAACGGGAAATCCTATGAAAGTTAAGAATAATCCGATAAAAAAAATTATCGTGATTTTTGTGATATTTTTCATTTTTCCTCCTATGACTTTATTTTTAGTTAAAGGATTTTAATAATATTTGGCAAATTATTTGCAAATAGTTATATTGAGTTTATTTCCAATTATTATAAAGGATATCAAAAAAAATAAAGAATTTAAGGCAGGTTTGCCTTTTGGAAAGCATTACCCCTGCCCTCATATTAATTTCTAATAAAATAAGAGGCGGGGGCTGGGGGTAATGATTATAATATATTTTGGATTCCTTACGGCATTAAATTGGCGATTGAATGAGCCATCTGCCTCTTTAGCAAAGGCTCGGCAGACGAGAATTGTAAATTTATTGCCGATGCCTGTGATACTATTCTATCTCTATATATAGCCCAATTTTTTACGCCCGCATTATAAGTGGTAATGTTGCTTGCCGTTCCTTGACTTGCATTTGTGGAACTTGTGGTGTAAGTTCCAGCTTGCCTCTGTTCAAGCTGAATATCGACTACCATCATATAGTTTTTGTTAGTAAACATAGAGCCTATTATGCCGCCTGCCAAAGCACCCAATGCCCCGCCGGCTACCATCGAAGTGCCTGAATTATATCTTGAACCGATAAAAGCGCCGCCAAAACCGCCAGCCAACGCGCCTGCAACCGTATAATTGTAGGATTCTTTACCGATATAAAGAACATTGGACATAAGCATAAAGTTAGCATCCTGAGGATTGTTTGTTACGCGGTAACCTTCGCTAATCAAGACTGAAATAAGTTCGTTTCTAAAATTAAGTCCCGTGGCCGTAGAAGTGTTTCTGGTGCTTACATATACAATTTTTTGTTGCGGTGATACGGGTTGCAAGAATATACTCGAACTCATTTTGGTGCTTAAAGCAACATTACCCGATGAGAGACCGCTTGCACTGGTTGTTGATCCGGCAGTTGTAGCGCAGCCGGAGAAAGCAAGCACAGGCAAAAGAAGAAGAATTGCTAAAACCGCCAAAGTTAGTTTTGATTTTAGAAACAATTTAGGCGACACGTTATTTTTAAACGATTGAGCCGTTAAAGCGGCTTTAAACCTTTTCATTTTGTTTTCCTCCGTAAAAAATAAAAAATTTATTAAAAATATATAAAATATATAAGGTTAATATTATTATTATAATACATTTTTAAAAATAAATTAATTAATTTAAAAATATTTTTTTTATTTTGGTGCTTGATGCAACATTATAGGAAGACAATCCACTTGTGCTTGTTGTTATACTTATTTAAGATACCTGCCAATGTTTTCGTTTTGCTTTTTTAAGGTCTTTGCAAATATTGTTTTCCCCAATTTTGTGGAAATGTAATATAGATATTGTGTTTTAGCAGGGTCCACGGCTGCTTTAATTGCACGGATGTTTGGGTTTGCAATAGCGGTGGGCGGAAGTCCGTAATTTAAATAAGTATTATATGGGGATTTTATTTTTAAATAAGCGGGATTCATATTAAAGTCAATTTGAAATTTATCCTTCTTTTTTATATATTTTTTATAACTTAGTAAATTTTTACCATATATGGAAGTTGAATCGATATCAAGAGGCATATTTATCTTAAGCCTGTTGTGTATAACAGATGAGATTAATCTCATCGAGTTTTTATGATTTCCATCAGCCTCTTTTATGATCATCGATGCTATTATTAAATCATTATAATCAATCTTTAGGTTTTTTGTTTTTAAATTAAATTCGTTGACCATTTTTTCGATTATATTTTTAGGGTTTGAATGGATTTTAAAAATATAAGTGTTTGGATATAAAAATCCTTCCGCATTTTTTTTGTCGATTTTGAGGCTTAAAAGGAATTTTTTGTCGAAACATTCCGTTAAAAAGGACTGATCGCCAGTAATTTTATTTTTTGCCAGAATCTTGGCTATTTGAAAAATATTTGAGCCGGGTGGGATGGTTATCTTAGCCGTTGCTACCCTGCCGTTAACAAATTCATGGTAAATTGAAGCAAGGGACTCGTTGGCAGATACATAATAGGTTCCGGCCTCGATATATCTTGAATAACCGCTAATAAAGCCGATAAAATAAAAGAGATAGGGGTTATTTATCAGTTTTTTGTTGTAAAGTTTATATGTTACTTCCTTTAGCGAATCCCCGCGGGTTATAGTAACAAGTTCCGGTTTTTTATAGTGATATGACTGAGGAAAGAATGTGTATAATGCGAGATAGGCAATAATGCTTAAAGGGATAAAAAATTTTAAAATTAATGCTATCCTTTTAAGCCATTTACGGGTTTTATAGTCAACAAAATAGCACATTTAAAAACATTTTGTGTAAATAATTGTTAAATTATTCTTTTATATTCCATTATAACATCATAATATTAATATAAGGTAAGACAAAAAAACAACATTTATTTTTTGCTTTTATCTAAGTAAGATTGCAATATAAAGGCGGAGGCGACGGAGTCAACTATTTCTTTTCTTTTCTTCCTTTTAACATTTTGGCTGATAAGGCTTTTTTGCGCCTGAACGGTTGAGAATCTTTCATCATAAATTGCAATAGCGGTTTCTTGTTCGCCGGCTTTGCTTAGTTCTTTGGTAATAAGTTTCAGTTCATTAATAAATTCAGCCAGTTTAAGAGAAATATCAGTTTGTCTCCCCTTAAGGCCAATAGGCATTCCAATGACGATTAAGCCAATATTTTCAAAGGCTATAATTTCTTTTAACTCTGAGATTACCTCTTTTAGCGAGCTGTTAGGGATATACTTGAGAGGAAATGCGATTGTTTGTGTGTCATCACTTAATGAAAGACCAATTCGTTTTAAGCCGTAATCGATGCCAAGGGCTTTTTTATTTGGCATACTCTGCCTTTTCAAATCCCAAATCATTTATTAACTCAATGTCAAGGGACGGGTTTCTTCCGGAAGTAAGCAGATAATTTCCTAAAAGCAGTCCATTTGCTCCAGCCATCAGGGCAAGGGGTTGAAGTTGACGAAGGTTGTATTCCCTTCCTCCCTGCGCAAGTATATTTTTTGTGGGATTTACAAATCTAAATATCGTGAGGGTTTTAAGGCATTCCATTGGCGTAAGCTCTTCCATGTTTTCTAAAGGAGTTCCTTTAATCGGATTTAAAAAATTAACGGGAATATTGTCAACACCAAGATTTTTTATCTCTTTTGCCATCCTTATTCTATCAAGCAGGGATTCCCCCATCCCGATTATGACGCCTGAGCATACCTTGAGCCCGGCTTTTTTTGCAGATTTAACGGTTTCGATATTGTCCATAAAAGAATGGGTGGAACATATTTTTGGGAAAAAGCCGCTGCTTGTTTCGATATTATGATGAAATATTTCAAGACCGCAGTCCTTTAATAATAATAGATGTTCGTACTTTATAAGCCCTAAAGAGGCGCAGGGGGTAATCCCAACTTCTTCCTTAATTCGTTTAACGGCGCCTCCAATGATATTAAGCTCATTTTCATTATTTATAGATGTTCCGCTCGTTACGATAGAAAATTCATTTGCGCCGTTATTTTTAGCAGCTTTTGCAGCTTCCACAATTTCGGATTCCGAGACAAGAGTGTTTACTTTTGTTTTTTTGTTCTTCTTGCGAACCATTGAAGATTGACCGCAGAACGCGCAGTCTTCCGAACATATCCCGGTCTTTGCGCTAATTATGGAACAAAAATTAACCCTTTTTCCGGTATATTTTTCTTTAAGTTCAAGTGCCAAAGAAAAAAGTTCCATAAGGACGGAACCGGATGCTTCATAAATAGACAAAAGTATATCGTCGGGCAGTTCTATATTGTTATCGATTAAATTTTTTATTTCAAAAGCGAGTGAAGTTATGTTATTATTGTTCAAATTAAATTATTACCGTTAAAATTTTATTGTTTATGTTTGTTAAGACATGTATGAATTTAATATTAAATATCTTCGCCATTATCTTCATTTTTAAAAACACCTATTTTTTCGAGTATAAAGATAAGCTCGTCGATACTTTTGGATTTACCTATGGATTCGAATATAGTTTTAATTTTAATTTGATAGTCTATTATTTTCCTTCTTAAATTAAGTATTATGGACACGCCTTCATTATTAACCCCAAGCTCGTTTTGAATTTCGGAAATGAGCCTGAGTGTATCAGCCGTTTCGTCGTCGATAAAAAATTCATCTTCCTGTTTTTTAACGGAGATTGAACCTTCGTAAACGAAAAACATTGCAGACTCTTTATTTAAATTAATTTCATCGCAAAAACTTGTCAGATTAATAAAATAATCCATAATTAATAAATTAATACACCATTAAACCCTTTTTAAATTCCCTCTTTTGAAAGCTCCGTGAATGTTTTTTTTACTTTTTCGGAAATATTCAAAGGAATCTCTACCTGAATTGTAATTATTAAATCACCTGGCTTTTTTGTGGCAATATCCGTTGCACCCTTTTTAGGAATACGGAATTTAGCTCCGTTTTGAGTTCCAGCCGGGATTGTCAGCATAATCTTTCCATCGATAGTGGGCACTTCCACCTTTGCTCCAATGACAGCCTCGGTTAATTTTATTTTTTTATTGACATAGATGTCATTTCCTTTTCTTTCGAAGATATTGTCGTTTAAAACGGCAATATTGATATAAAGGTCGCCGCTTGGTCCGCCGTTTAAACTTGGAGAACCCTTTCCTGAAACCTTTATCTTTCCGCCGTTCGAAATTCCTGCAGGTATTTTTATCTTTATTTTTTCGCCGTTAATATCAACTATCCTCTCCGTTCCTTTAACGCTTTCTACAACGGATATTTCGAGTGCGGCGCTCAGATCGCCTCCCTTAATCGGTCCTTGTTTCCTTCCCGATCTGTTAAAAAGGTCAGAAAATATATCCTCAAAGTTAAAACTTGCCCCTCCTGTATTAAAGTTGAATCCTGAAGGACCGCCTGTGGAATAATTGTAATAATATTCTCCTTGCGAAGGACCTCCGCCCGCCCCGGCGTTTTTAAAGTTAAAATAATTGGTTCCTAATTCATCGTATTCTTTGCGTTTTTTTTCATCCTTAAGGATATCATAGGCTTCCTGTAATTCTTTAAATTTGGATTCGGCGGCTTTGTCGTTAGGATTAACATCGGGGTGATATTTCCTTGCCAATTTTCTATAAGCCTTTTTTATATTATCTGCGGAAGCGGTTTTATCTACACCGAGTATTTTATAATAGTCTTTGTATTCCATACAATTATATTTATACCAAAAAATGTAGGAAATTTCAATCTAAATTCATTAGCAAAATTGTCGATAGATATTTTTTAGAACGGCTGATTTAAACCAAAATAATACCTTACGCCGTATTCCGAGCTTACCCCGCTTCCAAATGCTTTGGCGGCATAAATGCTTATCATTTCGGGGTATATCCCAAAAAAATAGGTTTTAAAATGAATTCCCAGACCCGCAAAACTATACACCGCTCCTTTATTAAAAACCTTTGGCACCGTATTTCCGATTTTACCTGCTCCCGTAATTACATCTGCGGCAACCGCCCTTAAATCTAAAAGATTATTTAAAAGGTTTATGTCTAATCCGCGATAAATATTTCTTCTATAATCTATTTCGCCGATAATGGTATCATTATTAATAAAAGGAAGGCTGGCGGGTATTCCCATAATTCCATTTATACCGCCAAGACTGTAATCAAGAGAGGTTGGAACATTCTCGACGCTAAAAACCCCTATTCCTCGCAATGCGATTACATTGTCGGCATTAATAGAAAAATTTTTAATGTATTTCAGCATAAATTGACTGAAAGAAACCGGAGAAAAGATGTTGGAATTGGCAATATTATATGAAAAACCGAACGAAGAGCCATATTTAGGATTAATATTGTAATCAATAGAATTATAAATATAACCCAGACTAAATTCGGTTACCCTTTTTGTATTTTGATAAACAAAAGAGTTGCCTGACGCTTCAGGGCTAATTTCCATCAGATTTATCAGTCCAAAAATAGACTGTTTATACATTTGGGATATAGGGAAAAACCTGCCGATCTGGTGCGAAAATCCAAAGCTTATGCCTCTGTTATAGTAGTTTTTAAATATACCGAATGAAAAATTATTTCTATAACTGTATCTTTTTGTTAAATTAAAATTAAGATAACCTTCGCTCCTTCCGCTGTTCGGGCTGATATTTCCGCCTGCGCCGCTTAAAAAAAGAGTATAATAATCCTTTTTCTTCAGGTTTAAAATTTTGGTTTTTATTTTTTTGTATGGTATAAAGTTTAAATCGTTATTATAGTAATAAATGCTGTTTTTTAAGGCATGCGTGCGGGGAAAACTTGTAAAATAAAGATAAGACAGGGGAAATTTAGGGTGATTTATAACGGTGTTAACCCCTTGAATAAAATTAAAATGTTTTAGTATCGTTTTTATATCTGGATTTTTTTTTGAATATTTAATTAAGAATGATTTAAAATTAATAAATGAAAGCCTTTGTAATTTTTGGGAATAAAAAGGATAGTCGTTTTTATTCGCTTTTTTTATTGTTTTTTTAGAATTTATTAAATTTAAATAGATTATCCCCCTAAGAAGGTTTAGCTTCTGGTATATGTAAAAGTTCGGAAAAATATCCGCAAATCTTGTATTTACAGGGACGCTATTTGAGTATAAAGGCGATTTTAACCATAAACTTCTCCTCAAATGAACATAAACAAAATTTATCCGTTTTAATTTTATTTTGTAAAATTTGTTTAATAGTTTTAAAATGTTATAGATTTTTTTGTTTTTATTTTTAAATTTATAAGGAAATGGAGAAAAAAAATTTAATTCTATATTATTTAATCTCATGCTATCCTTCTTAAATTTTTTATATAATATAATCGAGATAAAATTTGTGGTTTCGTCAATGATTAATCTATGATTGTAAACTTTTCCTTTATAAAACGCTTCATATCTGTTTTTTATGGTTAAATTTATTTTAAAGTGAATATTTGACGGCGCGTTTGAGTATTTATCCGTTAAAAGATATGGATAAAATGGAGCATTTAATACTATTTCTTTTTTAAAATGCCCAAAATTGCCGAATGCCTGAGGAATTTTTGTCGCAAACTTAATTTTAATTGTATATAGTTTATATGTTCTGTTTATCGAAATTTTTTCCGATAATTTATTTAAAGTTATAAATCCCTTATTAAAATTATATGGATAAAGTTGGTGGATATTGTAGTCTCTTAAATTTTTCGGCTCTTTGTAAAAATTGTTAGGATAAAGCATTAAGTATAATTTACTTTGCAGTTTTACATATAAACCTTTAAAACCTTTAGATTCGTTGAAATTTTTAATCCTATCGGGATATATGTCTGTTTTAAAATTATGGGTAATCGGATTATTTTTTTCAATCTTTTTAATATATTTTATTATTTCTGTTCCGTTTACTGTATGTTTTAACGGATTAATAACGGCTTTTATGGTTATAGTTTGAGCAGGCTTAATGTTTTTTAAGGTTTCGGCAGAAGAATAACCCTCTAAAATGTAAAAATTAAAAATTAAACAAAAAATCACCCACACCCATGTAAAATGCTCGCATCGTTTTGACATTTTAACATACAATAATAACGTAAGGTAAAATCCCTAACCCCCTATTTTTAAATTTTAAAAAAGTTTAAAGTCAAGGAGTTAGGGAATAAAATGGTAATAGCGCCAACTGCGCTTATTTACAGGATTTTCAGGAATAGCATGAGCCTTTAATCCCGTAGCCTTCCATGATTAAACTGTAAAATTCTTCGGCGGGGATTTCCTGAAATAGCGGAGCTTCATAAGCCTTTTTCATAAATTTCACCTCCTTAATTATAGTTATTGTCATACAAGCTATAATATATCTAAAACATACCGCTTGTCCGATAGTATCTGTTTAGACATGGCTTCGTCGATTTTAAAAAAAATTGATTTAAGCAGATTTAAGTCTAAATCTTTTTGGCTATAGTTGTTTTGATAACAGTGAACGAATCTTACATTGCAATA
>JAJZYP010000011.1 GCA_021798015.1 bacterium | reverse complement strand
TAGAAAAAAATATTCAAATATTTGCTTTAGCAGGTGGCTTGCTGGCATTATGGGCCGGAATTAAGTATATAGCCTCTTCCAAACAATCGGATAAGGAGTATTATGATTGGCTCGGGTCTTTCGCCAGCATTATAACCGTTATGTTTTTGGTAACCTATCCTATAGTTTATTTTGGATGGTTTAAGCATTTTAGGGCTACCTCAAGTACCGGATTTAACAGGATAATGCTCGGTAAGTATCAGTGGATTATGTACACATTTATGGGAACATTTGGCGGTGCGCTCATACTTGAATATATCTATATGCTGTGGAAACTGATAAACAGTAGAGACAAAACCAAACCGACGGTTTCGGTAGGACTTATATTTTTCCTTATAATAGTCGGGATTGTTTCATTAGCCTTTGGAATGCTTCCTATGACCATAGGTGTTCTTGGAAACATGCAGCCTGTTAAATATTTGGCGTTATCAGGACTTTTTGTAACAGGTTTTTTAGTGCTTGGATACTATCTAAAAGACCTTACTCCAAATTTTAAATTCGGCAGTATTTCAAAATTTCCGCAAATTCTTTTAATATTTGCCGGATTATCTGTTGCGGTTAATGTGCCGGTTATGGGTTATATGAAAATAGCCGCAAGAGGAACTAACAGGATTATATATCAAACAATGAATTTAAACGGAACAAAATATGTTCCGCCCATTGTTTATCCATGGCCGGTTAAAAAGGGATATGGTCTTCTACACGATAAGTGTGTTATATGCCATACATTAAACAGGGTTGAAAAATATAACGGGAAGGCTTACGGAGTTTGGAAGCATCTTGTTTTGCATCAGATGAAAGATGTTAACGGCTGTCCTATAACGATAGCCGAAGGCAAAAAAGTGGTTCATTATCTTGATTCTCTAAATATTATAGCTTATAATCAGCACCTTGCAAAAGAGCATAAAAAATGGGTTCCGCCTGCTTCATTACCATGGGGCAAACCTGTTAAATCATCCAAAGCAGCTAAGTCTAAAAAGGTGAAGAAATCCGTTAAAAAGTAGGTTGTTGTTTTAAATTAACCGTGGTCATTTCATAAAAGGCATTTACCATTTTATTATCTTATGTAATTAAGATATAATAAATATTAGGTGAATGCCTTTTTATTTGGAATTAAAAATGGACAAAGAGTTTATTAAGCAAATTGCTAGAATGAGTTCTTTAGGTTTAAATTTAATAATATCCGTATTAATTGGAATTTTTATAGGAATTGGAATCGACAAATACTTTGGTTACGAATATCTCTTTTTGATAATTTTTTCCATTCTAGGTTTTTTGGCGGGAATTTATGAAATATATAAGGCAATTAAAAGGGAGCTTAATACAAAACTTTAATGAAAAATCATTAAAGTTTAACTTAATTTTATGGGAATTTATAATCGGCTTAATTTTAATTTTAATTACAGGTGCTATATCGGAACTATTTTTTAAGCAAAATAATGGTCTAATAAGTATATTTTTGGGCTTTATGTTTTCTTATTTTTTATTTATCGATATAACCCTGCATTTATTTAGAAATATTAAAAAATTAAGTATAATTAAAATTAACTTAACCTTGATAAAAGACTTGCTCATAGTTTTGTTTTTTTTTATAATATCTTATAAGTTTATCAAGCTGAATTTTATTTTTGTGGCTATTGGAATTACAATAGTTCCTATTTCGATGACGATCCTTTGGTTGTTTTTTCCGTTAAATATTAAGACGGAAAATTAACAATGATGTGTATTAATCTGGCATAAAATTACAAACATATATGTTAAAAGCGCCTATACTTGTTAGTATTCCCGGCATACCGATATATTGGACAATGACAGTTCTTGTGATGAGTTCAATATTATTGGTCTCATTTCTTGTTGGAAGAAATTTAAAGGTTATCCCAAACGGCATCCAGAGTTTTTTTGAATTAATATTTATTATGACCGAATACTTTCTCAAAGAAATAGTGGGTGAGGAAGGGGTGGTATATTTGCCCCTAATAGCTTCTTTTGCCATTTTTGTTCTTTTTTCTAATTTAATCGGGAGTATTCCAGGTTTTACCTCGCCAACGGCAACTATCGATACAACGGCAACATTGGCGCTAATCGTATTTTTTCTTTCACATATCGTAGGAATTAAAAAACATGGAGCAAAATATATAAAAAAATTCCTTGGTCCGCTTATAATAATTGCTCCCATAATGATAATCATTGAAGTTATGTCTGCGTTATCACGCCCTTTTTCTCATGCATTAAGACTGTTTGCAAATATTTTTGCGGAAGAATTTATGGTTACGGTTTTATTGCTTTTACTTCCATGGGTAATTCCTGCCATAATGATGTATATGCAAGTTTTTACAGACTTGATGCAGGCGTTTGTGTTTTATTTACTTGCAATTATTTATATTGCGCTTTCCTTAGAAGAAGAGCATTAATAAATAAAATAATTGTTTAAATTTATGAAAATAAAATTGTCAGCTTTTAAAAAATAAGAAACCTATAATTGCAAAATAATAGTTGGAGGTCTGATGTCTAAGTATTTTATTCCGATTTTTACATTTGTAACGGTATTTATTTTCAGTGTTAAAGCCTTTGCCGAAAAAACTTTAAATAAAGCGCCGATAATAGTTCAACATCATATAGTGACCCACTCCGTTTTGTTCTCAAAAAGTTTATTTTTCGGATTATCGGCGTTAGGCGGGGGTCTTGCAATAGGTCTGGGCGTTATCGGTGCTGGTGTCGGTATGGGTAATGCCGTTAGGGGGGCATTGGAATCGATGGGAAGAAATCCCGGTATGGAAAAGAAATTAATAGTCTGGATGATTACTGGTATGGCGATTATGGAATCCTTGGCTCTTTACGCGCTTTTAATCACTTTTATTCTTTTCTACGCAAATCCATTTAAAGGAATATTTCTAAAATAGTCGGCACCTCCCGCAAACCTTTTACGCAATTTTAACTCTTTCCGACCTCATTCCCCTCTTGTAGAGGGGTGGCAGCCGAAGGCAGGCGGGGTGTTCTTCATTAATCATAAAGGGGTGGCAGGCATAACGCAAGTCTATCGAAATTTACACTGATAGGGCGTAGTGTTCTGCATTAATTATAATGGGAGCTATAAAATAAATAGCTCCCATTATAATGTCATTAAGGGGTGTGGTTATGAATTATGCCGGGAGGACGGTTTTTCCGGCAATTTCATTTAAAAAAGTGGCAAACGCCGTATAAGCTGCGCATATTGCTGCAATTATTCCGCTTATACCTGCAAGATGCATAAATCCTGGGTTTGGTCCTGTAACTCCTATCCAATGAGCTATGGCTGCAAGTATCAACATTAAAGTTGTAAAACTAAGGGCAATTGTTAACATTATCCATTTTTTAGCTGTGATAGAGCCTACAACTGTTAGAAACCCAAAAACAGCCCAGAATATAAAATACCATCCAAGAAATGCCAGAGCCGGTCCAGCGTGGAACATGGCAGTTTTAAAAGTGGGACCCATATTAAGTTGCGCAAATGCGCCAAAAAATATGCCCCATCCTATGAATGCAACCCCTCCAAAGGTGTTTCCCCGCAGAAAATCAAATATTCCCGCAATACCTATTCCGACAGCCCCGATAAAAACAATCGACATAATTAAAAAGCTTGGTTTCCCCATGAAACCCCCTACCATCATACTCAATGTGATTAAAGCTATTCCATAACTAATCAAACCTAATGCGGTCGGATCGCCGATACTTAATTTTTCTTCTGACATAAAGAATTCCTCCATTAAATTAATGTTTAATTATTTAAATACCTAATTCCTTGAACAATACAAGGTCATTTAAGGTGTTTAAATCCCATCCTTTCTTTACCATCCCGATGTTTTATATTTTTATATTTAAATACATATATGTATTTCAAAGAAAAGCGTATGATAATTTAAATAAAAATAAAATGGATACTTAATATATTATAAAAAAATCTTTATTTATTGTTTAATCTAATTATTTCATTATATATAATAACCCAAATGAAATGTCAACAAAATTTAATATATTATTTTAAGACAACAAAAACTATTTGCATTTTAAAATTTTTTATGCTAAGATTAAAAACCTTAAATCTCCTTTCACTGATGGTAATTCTGGCAATAATTATTATGCCGAGATAGCTCAGTCGGTAGAGCAGAGGACTGAAAATCCTCGTGTCGGCGGTTCGATTCCGCCTCTCGGCACCACTTTAAACCGCAGTAAATAAGGCATTTCTAAGATTTTCCTCTTGACTTTAATATGAATAAAAATGTAGAATTATGAGTAAAAATGAGGCAAAATGTAAAAATTTTCCTACTTATTTACTACCATTACTACCTTATATGAGGGGTAAAATGGCTTCAATATACCGCAAGAAAGGCAACGATATATGGTATTACTGCATAACCTACGAAGGAAAAAAATACCAGGGAACCACTAAAACTACCGATAAGCAGTCCGCAAAACTAATTGCCGAAGCTAAACAAACCGATATAGCACGGGAAAAGAACGACCTGCCGTTTTTAAAAAAGACGGTAGTAAACTTTACTACCGTTTGGGAAGAATACTTAAAATATTCACGCATAAATAACGAGAAAGATACGGTTAGACGGAAAGGTATTGCCGGCAAGCATTTTTTACCGGTTTTTCAGAATAAAAATTTAAAAGAAATTACGGTTAACGATATCAAGAATTATCAGCTTTCAAGAAAATTAGAATTAATAGGATTATCCAAAAATCAAGGTAAAAAGGACGGCGAAATGAATTATCGTTCGGTTAATCTTGAAATAGTTACATTGTCTAACTTTTTTAATTTCTGTATAGAACGGGAATATATTTCGCAAAATCCGGCAATCGGCATAAAAAAACTTAACGAATTATCCCGCCTTAAAACCCTTTCCGATGAAGATATTAATAAGCTTATCGCAGGCGCCACGAATAAGCTGACTAAAGATTTAATAACTTTTTTGATTTATACCGGTTGCCGCAAGGGAGAGGCGTTAAATCTTAAATGGGACGACGTGGACTTAAAGACCGGCGTTATAGCAATAAAAGGGACGAAAACAAAATACGACCGGTATATTCCTGTTTCAAAACCGCTAAAATCTCTCTTAAGCGGCATAAATAAAATTCAAGACTGTTTATACGTGTTTAATAACAACGGGGCTAAATTAACCGATTTTAAGCGTTCTTTTCATACGGCGTGCAGAAATGCGGGGTTGAAGGATTTGCGTATCCACGACTTAAGGCACGTATTCGCAAGCAAAATGGTAATGGGCGGGACGAGCCTGTATATTACGGGGGAGCTGTTAGGACACAGGACAACGCAGATGACGAAAAGGTATAGCCATCTATTGCCGGATACGCTTAAAAAAGCTGTGGATGAGGTGTGGGGGGGAAAAATTGAGTAATTTTGATTTATAATATTTAAAATATTAAAGGATTAACATTATGTCCATGAAAAAGCTTGGCAGAAATGAACCATGCTGGTGCGGCTCCGGTAAAAAATATAAAAAGTGTCATTTAAATAAATCTGATGGTAGTTATACAAAAATAAATGAGACTATTAAAACTTTTTAAAAAGCTTTTGGTCATAAATATTATCTATCGCCACAGATTTTGAAAGAAGAATGTTCCGGCGATATCGTTAAGGCGCATACTATTACAAAATCTACATCGTTGAATGCGATAGCACAAAACGGGCGTATATATAAAATTAATGGAACACTTGGTAGCCTTATAAAAAACGGTAGATTAATAGTTGACAAGGTAGGAATAAATTATGCCAATTGGTTTTTTGAAAGTTGCTTTGAACTTTAATATAGACGTTATAGATTATTGCACATTATAAACCTTTTGACCAAATATTTTTAAATTCCTCAAATAATTTCTTGGTTCGTTCTCTAATATTACGTTCATCCCAAGAATGAATACTTGAAGAAGGCAAAATTTCTTTGGTAATAGATAAATCGGCATAGTCTTTAATCCCTTTTTTTCCGCTGGATCCATTTATCTTTATATCAAATTTATTATTTCTAATAGAAGAATTTAGACTGGATCTCAGCAATGTCATATTTCCGATTGAATTTAATAATTGATTCCTTACTCTTTTCTTTTCCCCCTCGTTAGTAATTTCATTTTCATTTTCGTCATAAACAGGGATGTCGGACCAATGTTGCTCCCATTTGGTGGGCAATATATGCTCTAAAGTATAGGTATATTTTAATTCCTTCATGTCATATTTAGAATCTTTTCTTCTATATAATTCTATCCAAAATAAAATTAGGTTTGCTTTATTATTTGATATATTTTGTAGCCCGCTATATATTTCAGTATCATTAGTATCATCATTTGATGCCGAGATAAGTGAGTTTATATCTTTAATAAAATTTTTTATTTCTTTGTTATAATTTTTAGTTGTTTTATTGGCAATCGCCCTTCTGATAACATACTTTTCTAATGCTTTTAAGTATTTTTCTCTATCTTCTGCTTTAATATTATGCAATATATAGAGTATTAATGGATAAAATGTTGACAGTTCTAAAGTATTAATAATATGTAAGGTACGATGAATCTGATTGTCAATCTGATTGTCAAATTCCAATAATTCAATTTCTGAAATAAGATTATTATAGAAAATATCTGCATATTTGGTGAGTTCTATCAAAAAAAATTTCTCTATCTCAGCTATGGTCTTAAATTTATGTAATTCCTTTTTATATATAGAAGATAGGTCAGATAAGTTGTCATTTTCAGGATCAAAAAAACTTTTTAATACCGCGTATGAATGAAATAATATCTCAATATTGTCTCTTTTTACCCTGCCAGTATTTTTTTCTTTTAGCCATTCATTCTCTTTTTCTTTATCTGATTGGAAAATATCTTCCCAATATTTTTTATATAATAAATCTGTTAATTTAATTTCCAGTGTATCTAATTCTAATATTCTTTGGAATAAGGCGTTTTTAATTATATCTGCACTGCTTAATCTCACCCCGGCACTGTTTATCGTATCGAAAATTTCCTGTTCATTATCCTCCGCTTCAAGATCAATAACAACAAATAATTTGTAATTTGAACTAAAAATTTTATTTATTAATTTATCGAGAATCGTTTTATCTTCAATAATTTTATTCTTAAGTTTTTTATTAAAATGATTATAACATCCAATTAATCCCGTTTTTTTAGTTGAATCACTTATATTGCCATTTAATATTATTTCTTTATAATCTTCTCTATCATTTTTAGAAAGTTTAATTTTTTCTTCTAATTCACTACCAGTTTCATCTTTCTTGAAATAAAGAAAAGATTCAAGTCTACCATATAAATTCTTTTTTTTATCATCATCCAAATTATCGTAAATCGCTTTTAATAAGATACAGATAGTTGCTAATCTTTGTTGCCCATCAATCAATGAAACTTCTTTGGGATCACCTGTTGAAACTTTTTGTTGTTTAAAAATTATTGATCCAAGAAAATGATAATTATTAAATTCGGCTAAATCTTCAAATAATTCCTCCCAATTTTCTTTATCCCAAACATATGACCTTTGAAAAAATGGAACCTTAATTATTCCTTCATTAATAATAAAATTTAGAGCTTTAGCTTCTGCTTTCATAATGCTTCCTGAATTTAAGTTATTTTAAATTTATAACTATTTATAAAAGTTATAATTTATTATTGACGAATTTAGATTAATATTCTTCTTGAAAGCCTGATCTAAATAATATTTACTTGAGACTTTACATTTAATATTATTTTATTAATATGTTCGATTATTTCTTCTAATTCCATGCTAATATAATTGGAAAAACTAACTATCTGGGATTTTTCAGTATAATCTCCCGGCCCCATTTTACTTTTATCATTATTTGGATATCGAGTTGAATCCTCGTGAGGGGATAAAATCATATGAAAAATAAATAGTTCCGAACTATATAATATATTATACAAACTAATTTTATTGCCGCCATCAGATGTTTCCTTTATCTGCTTCTTAAAATTGAGAAACATTAATAAAAAAAACGATACCCCTGCTGAATTTTCTGAAAATATTTCTATCATTCGTTTTTTAAAATCTCTTAAAAAAATTTTATTGTCAATATCAATCCAAAAATTAGATAAATCTATTTTTGTGTTCCCAAAAATTTTAATTTTGTAATTAAAATATTTATTTAATTTGTTTTCGAACCTTATAATAAATTCTTTTAATAAATCAGACAATACCCCATCCTTTTTAAGCAAGAGCATTATATTAGAAAAGTCATGCCCAACTGATCTTGGTTTAAAATCAACAAATAAGAAGAAACACATACTTTTTATTGTTTTTTCAACAGATTGTTGAAGGTGATAAATTGCATTAGGATAGCTTTTCTTCTCCATTAAGTTTTTATAATCTTTCAAATCATTTTTTGCAATATTTAAAAAATCATTTATTTCCTTTTTTGTTGATCTTTTGTTGATTTGTTTTAAAATAATGCTCTCATACTGTTTAATATCTTTTATATGATTAGATTGAGCATAATTTAAAATATCATCGATTGAAGATGAAAGAATTTTTAAAAAATTATCAAAAAAATCGATTAAATCATTAATAGTTATTTGTTGTTTAGTTTCTTCTATTGCCGGCGGTTTTTTTAATTTTTCTGTCATATTTATTTGAAAATCTTGACACGATCTAAAAAACATTATTGACTTTAGTTATAAACTTATTTTTGACATACTTCCAACACCCAAAAATAAGGACTTTTCGACAGGCTTTGAAAAATTAAGTTCAAAATTGTAAACAAGAGCTTCTACAATGGAATTTCTATTTTCTATCCTACCTCCGGAATGATAATAATGTTCTTTTGTAATTATATTAAAGATATTCCAATATTTTTCTATCATTGAATTACTTCTATAATTATTATGATGCCATGCAGATAGAATAAACTTCGCTTTCGTGATGCTTAATAATTCAAATAAATCATTTTCGTCATCATCCGACCATCCATTATAATAATCAACATAACGACCATGATAAGGCGGATCACAATATATAATATCATTCTTGCTTGCTTTTTTTATTATTTCTCTAAAATCCGTGCATTCAAATATCCAATTGGAAGTAATGCGGTTAGATACGCGTGAAACCTGATTAACTATTTTTGTTATATAAGATTTGTTGAACCTATTTATTTTTTTACAAAACGGAATATTCCAGCAACCTTTTTTATTAAATCTTATCATGCCGTTAAACCCAGCTCTTGAAAGAAACAAAAAATCCAGCGAGTCAAAATATTTATTAAACCTGTCTCTAATAAACTTATAATGTTCTTCCCCTCTATTTTTTAATATATTTCCCTCTTTTTCAAGAAAAAACCTTACGAGATGAGGCGTTATATCTTTATTCTTTATTGCATTGTAAAAATTAATTATATGCGGATTAATATCGCTAAGATAGGCTTCTTTAAAATCGGTATTGAATGCGACTACGCCGGTTCCCATAAAAGGCTCAATCCATCTGCCTGTTTTTTGTGGGAGGATAGATTTAATCCACGGGACAAGCTTCGTTTTAATACCCTGACTTTTTATAGGTGGAACAATTATTTTATTGCCAATCATTTTTTTACTCCGTTATGTTTTTGAATAATTAGCGATACATCTCCACCTCTGTATTTTACAAATTTATAGAGATTATTAATTTTCTCTGGTTTGCCGGCGTCGTTAATAATTGTTATTTTGTTATAATTTATCCAATAATCATCGAACCATTTTTCACCTAATCTTGAAAACATGCCATTTTCTTCAATAATATCCTTTATATAAACAATGCTTCCTATATTTGCGGTATTCCCGCTTCCGCCTCTATCGCTAGCTATTTTCCATTTTTCAACCACAAAAAATTGAAAATTCTTAACAACTGAAACAATAGATTGCAGATTATCAACTTTATATACTTTAGTTTCATCAATAGTCGAGCCATCCGCTCTATCATATATTATGCCGAAACAAAAATGCCCATTATATTCGCCATAAGGAAATTGTATATTCTTTTTATTTTCTCTGTTAATAAAATATTCACCATGTGAACCCAAAGTAAAACCATTGCAAAGGTTTTTATTTTCAGGTTTTCTATAAGTTGTTTTAAAATCCACCGCAAACTTTATTTTTTCATCGGATTTTTTAATAAATGTTAAATCTGGATAATAGTTCTGATGGTCTGCAAGCACTATCTTATATCCAATTTGCTCGGCAAAAGTTAGAATTTTTGGAAAAAGATGAATCTCTAAAATTTTAGATACAATTTTCGTATCAGAGGAAATGGTATAGACATTTTTATATATATCAATAAACCCTTTAACCGTCCATTGCCCGTCTCCGGAACTTAAATGTTCGGTTATTGTTGATGCAAATTCTTTTAATAATATTTTAAAATTATCTTTTTCGGACATTTCCGCTCACTAATAAATTAATTTAATAAAGATTTAAAATTATAAACCTCATTTTACCATTTTTTTTGAATATAAAATTATAAATTTTTGGTAATGGAAAAAATAATTACCTTATTATTGTTATTTTCCGCCGAGATAAACCTTCGTAACATAATCCCTGTTATGCCCAAGTTCTTGCGAAACCGCCGTTTTAGCCCCTTTTTCGTCAAAACCTTTATTTATGAGTTCGGCATATCTTTCCTGCGCTACCCCATGTCTGACTGCGTGCATGTTAAATCCGGCGTTCTTAATAGAATTTCCCAAGTGGTTCATTTCCTGTTTTAGATTTCTGCTTTTATTATAATCGCCGTTCATTGCGTACTTCTTAAGCTCGTCAAATTCTTTAACCTTTTCTGGTGAAAGTTTTATCTCCCTCGGCCTGCCGTTTTTACACCATGACCCCTTAAGGATTAGCTTATCATCCTTAAGGATATCGTATCCTTTGGCCAGCGCAAGTGCGGCGTGGACGCTTTCTTCCTTCCTTAATCCGGCTATGGAAGATATTTTTAGCTGGGCATAAACGTTGGCATCTTTTTCTTTGAAATATGCGAGTTTTTTGTGTATATCCACTCCCTTTGCGTTTAGGCTTTTGTCCTTGTATTCCATTTCCCTTTTAAGTCCAAGTTCGCCGTTGGAAATGCTAATATTCGTTTTCCCGGTTTCATGCAAAAAGGACCTCAAGGAAGAGACGTAATTAATGATTGTTGCGTCCTTTAGCCCATAGGCTTTATAGTATTCCACCATTTTAGAAATATTCCCGTTGCTCCATTTTCCAATATCGCCTTTTTGATTTGCGGTAACGCCGATTCCGAAGTTTCGAGCGTCTTTTGCTATACGCCTCATATCCTGCCTTATATCGTGGTCGCTTTTGTTACTTACAACGGATAGGGGAGAATCCATTTTATGGAAATGTTCTATTTGCTTTAGTTCCTGATTTATCTTATATTCTATCTTTGTCATTTGTATTTCCTCCTTCAAAATAATTTGTTAATTTTTAGACAAGATCCCGGCAGCGGCATTTTTAATTTGCTTTATTACATTATGTATATGTCCTTGGAACTTTATAGTCCCTGCTTTAAGGTAGATAATGTCTTTTTTAAATGGCTTTTTACAGGGTAGACAATCCCAGCTCTCAGATGATTAAACAAAAGGGATAAAGCCAATAATCCTTATATGTTTTATAAAGTTAATTTCCGTGTTATAGACCCGGCAAGTCTTTGTCTGGTTTTTTAGAGTTAATCAGGATAACTATGGAAGATTTCGGCTTCCTTTAGAAAGGTATTTACTTTTAGGCAACCCGGAATATAATGTTTCTTTTTCCGGGCAGGAATAAATTTTCCTTTATAAAATCTTAGGTTCAATAGGTATTTTCATTGCTTATCATAAGATAAACTTAAAAATCACCGTAGAACGACAGGATTTTACAAGCCGATAGAGCAAATATTTGCAAATTTAATAATCCGTTTGCTTCAGATTGGAAAGTTTTTGATTTTCTTTCTAAAATAGGTAAGTTTTAATCTTTTTACGAAGATATGTGATTCCTTTTAAAGCGCCGCCAATTAAAGCGCAGAATCGCAGATGAATTGACCAATGTTTTTATAATATCATATTTTTAAAAAAAATCAAATTGAAAAAATAGTAATCACTTTTATAAAATTATGTATTTTGTGCCTTTCATCCCCCCTCCCTCAGTTTGTCATTTTTACTATCGTAAAAATTATCGCTACCGCTCAAACTGAAGGAGGCGGCAGTTGTTATCGTTTTTCTTGCTCCGTGCTTTTTAACCCGCTTCATTGCTCAAACTAGGCAAGCGGGCTTAAACAACTTGCGGCTTGCGGTGCACTCCGGCGAAAAACGATGGTTTAAAGATATTATGTCGGGACGTTGTCCCGAACCCTACTTCCTTTGACGCCAAAGGAAGCGAAAGCGGTTGGGTATTTAAAAACCTTTCTATCGCAGAATCACCATCGACTTCTATCAATCTGATAGCACATTTATATATCGCCTGTTTTATATGAATTTTTTAGAGATTTCGAAAGTAGTATTGAAAATTATCAGCGTTAGACAAGTCGATTTTTTATATCTTTTGTTTCTATTGAACGGAGCAAAAAATAAAAATAGCTTTTACTTGGCGGATTTTATGTAAATCTTTTCCGAGCAGTTTTTAGAGAGTTTTTTTAACGCAGCTTTATCTATTTTTTGGTTCAGCGTTATAAGTTCCGCTACCGTAAGAATACCCGGATAACGTTTTTTGATTTTAACATCAAGGCCGAGCTCGTCTTTTATCAGATTTTTCATATATAACCAATGCACTTGGGATAGGTAAACTCTCCTCCCGGCAATTTTTTCGATGTATGCGTTTATTTCCTTAAACTGACATGGAAATTCCTTAAGGCAAGCCTTAGTTTTAGGTAAAATGAAATTATAACCGTCATGCCGATAATATTCTTCCATAGGGTCTGAAGAAACTAAATAAAAATATCGCTCGTCAAAATCTGCAACGTAAACCGTAATATTATTTTTTTCTTTCATTTCCATTTTAACTTCCTTCCTTTAAATATTAATGATAATTCGCATCGACCTCACGTTTGATAAATAATTTCAAGAATTGCTTTAGCTTCTGGAACCGATCTAATCTCTTTAACATTAGATATAATATCCCTTGTTTTTATTGGTTTCCCCTGAGCCGCTAACTTTTTCTTTAAGTTTTCGACTTTCTGAATTGTTTTTTCCAAATCAGAAAAGCCATAATTTTCCAACACTTCCTTAACATCCGAAATATGCAGTAATATAATTCTCATCGCCCAAGTTATATCTTCTGCGTCGATTTCTTTTTTATTAGCTTTTTTTAAAATAATATGATAAATAAGTGAATATTTTATAGACTTAAACAGTGTCCTGCGCAGAAAGGACGCAGGAAGTTTTCCTGCTTCGGTTGCGGCATAGGAGTAAAATGATTCCTCAAATGCTTTAACAGCTTCCTTACCTAAGATATATGTTTTGTCCTTTCGAGGAAACTTTATCTTCTTCCATGACTTCTTTACCGTTTCTCTTAACAGCTTGAAAGGATATAATGCGACGGATAGTTCGGGGCGTTCAGGGTCTTGTTTCGCAATAACGTAGTTTAATCTTTGGGCGAAACCGTCTAATATATCCTCGAAAGAAATATTTTGAAGATAAGTGGAATATACGTTTAGGGCAAACAAGACTAAAGCTGGATTTTCAACGATAATTTCACGATTTAAGGTTTTGCGCATAATTGTTTTATTGTCATAGATTTTAAGCAGGTAGTCTTTTAATTCTTCTAAGTATGACTGCGTTTTCATTGCCTTCAAAAGCTGGGCAAACTCGTCGCGTATCCAAAAGCCATTATTATTTTTCTGCAATTCTTCGATAAACTTAGCCGACGATTGTATTCCTGTATCGAAGAGATTTTTTATATCAATAGCTTTCTCGAAGACGTTATTTGCAAAAGTCTTTGCGCTACCGGATTCGGATAAAATTATAGTCCAAATATCCGGCTTAATAATTTGGTCGGAAAAGTTAATACTAACGTTTAAATATAACAGGTGAGCGGCAATAAAATTTAATCCAGCAAAGAATGGCAACTCTAACGCAATATCGGTTTCGTTTTTGAAAACAGCAGTTACGGTTTCTAAAAAAGATACAGGGGGAATTGCCAAGTTTCCGCGCCAATTTAGCTGATTTTTGATTAAATTATACGCTTTTACGGTGCTTTTTGCGTCTTTTGACAAGGGTTTTTTAGACAACAATTCAATGATATTGCGGGATTGATGTCTTTTTGCCCTATTTGCACCCCCTATGTCAGCGGCGGGAATATTTCTATGAACTCCAACTCCCGCTTGCTGTTGCGGCGCTGACAAATCGGTCAGCAATCGGTCAGCACTTTTTGCCGTTAAATCATTTTTAAGTTTCTCTCCTACAAGTTTTTCAAGCATTTTTCATCCCATTTTATAAATTAAGTCATCATTCCAATCCTTATTGCATGGAAGTTCTCTTTTAACAAATTTACTTATTTCTTTTATTTCTTTTTCTAATTTTAAATTAGTCGTTTTTGCGGTCATGTTCTTTTCAAAATCGGGATTATCCAGCGCCAGTATAATATTTTTTAACCGTAAAAGTTCTTTTAGCCTGCTCGGAAAAGAAACCCCTGAAAGGCTTATGTAGCAATTATCAGATGAGCCGCTTTTTAAACAGAAATATGAAATAATATCAATCGGGGATTCAGCCAAAATAACCTTTTTTGCATCTTTGACATTTTTCCCGAACCAAAATAAACCCTCGTCTTTATTTCCAATAGTTTGCTTGAATTTATTATAAGTTCCCCTTATAGTCGCGCCATTCACTCTATATTCGCCATCTAATTCCGGCACAAAGGAACAATGTCTGAAAACCACCGAGCCGTACTTGTTCGCATATATTGCATTGTGCAATATCAATGAATTGACAAAATTAGAAGGTATTTTTCTATTGTTAACAAGATAATCAAATACGATATTGATTTTAGAGTCATTCCTTTCGGGCATAAGCATATTAGGTATATGGTATATATTGTTTGATATTGTTTTTTTCCGAGTAGTTGTAGTTTTTTCCGTGTAGTTATTATTTAAAAATTTGCAAGCTTCAATGAAAGAGCAGTTTTTTAGATGCATTGCTAAATCGATTGCACCGCCCCCGCCGTTTCCTGAAGAAAAATTATAAAACTTGGGATCCATAATGCTAATTTTCCCCATATCCGTATGATAAATGCTACGGCGCAAATCGCTTTGCTTTCCATCTCTTTCATAACCAAAGCTAATCATGATTTCATTAAGTCCTACTTTTCTTAACCCATCTATTTTCATTTATGCCTCTAATGAAAAGAATTATGCATAAAAATCATTTGACTGGTTTTACATAATTCTTTTCTAAATATTTTTTAAGATCGGATTCACGAAACTTGTAATATTTTCTTATTCTTATGAATCCTATCTCTCTGGCATAAACGATATTTTGCATAGTTCGGTAGCAGATTCCTAAATATTCTGCCGCATCATTCATGCCGTATAGTTTTTCTTCATTATTGTTCATAAATTTATGATAAAATGTTTTAAGAGGTTATGATAGGTTGTATTTTTACCAATTTTGGAGTTCAAAAATGATAAAATACGAGTATATTGCCGACAAACTTTATGCAGCCGGATTAAAAGTTGGATATATTGCCGATTATCTTGGTTTAGGATACAAGGATTTAAAAGTTCTTGAATTAAGGAAAAAAGAGAAGAAGGAAAAGAGTTTGAGAAAAGAGCCAAGCCTTTACAAAAAATTTATTTCCTGCATGGATTTATCCGATGAAAGGGTGAGGGAATTTGCCAAAATTATTAAAGCAAGAAAAATAGATTATAAAAAATGGGATGAGTTGTTTAAAAAGTATAAAATCACCGATAACAGCTTAATACATACTCTCTTGTCCCAAAAATATTTTTATGATTTCTCAAAGGAGTCGGATTTTTTTGCGGTTAAGGATTATCTTGACGATATTTGTAAAGATGAAAAACTTAAATTATCGTCTAACTATATATATTTTATGTATGGTCAATTCCTAAAAAAGATTTACATTGACCCAAGAAAAGATATTGAATTTTTGCTTAAAAACGGCGTATCATATTACAATATAGCCAAGCTTTTTAATAATTCGTTATCGGGCGTAAACGGACGGGATTTCAGGACGATGACTAAAACATTCAAGCGGCCGGAGGCAAAGCCTCACAAGCAAAAAGCCAATGAAGAAGCTCTGAAAAGAATAATTACTGAAAGCAAAATGAACGCCAATGTCGTCAATGCGGTTAGATTAGTTAAATTCTTTTCTAAAAGGGATGCTAATCATATAGTTCAAGTGTTGTTGGAAAATTCTTTCGATTGCTCTAGTGCCGAGGTTGAAAAGAGGATAGGAATACCGTTGGAAATGTTATTTAAAGAAGGGTGCTGCGTATTATATAAGAATATTTAGTTTACTACTATATTACTACCATATTTTAAATATCGTTTAATTATTTAATAATATCAGTTAGTTATAAATTAAGACAGAGGACTGAAAATCCTCGTGTCGGCGGTTCGATTCCGCCTCTCGGCACCAGTTTAACAGTTTAAATCCCCGATTAAATTTTATAAGGTGCATAAAACTAAATTTTTATTTTAAATTCATAAAAAAGTTCTTGATTTCAAATTGCATTTATATTAAAATAATAAGTGCTTCAAAATAACGCTTATTTTTAAAATATTAGCAAACTTAATTTTATGTAGTTTTTTGTCCTAAAAAATAAAATGAGGGTTTAATACCGTTGAATAAAAAGGTTGTCTATTTTCCTGGGTGTATAGAATCTCACAACATAAATTTAGAAGCTATATTTAAACTATTAGACATAGAAGTAGAGTTGGTTTCAGAGTGGAACTGTTGCGGGGCGCCTCCATCCTATTATAAACCGAGTTTTTTTAATAAAGTGGTAATGCCGCTTAGAAACTTGGGTATTTCACAGCAAAAAGGCGATTACTTTTTATATTCCGGATGTCAGGTTTGTGTTAAACAGATAAACGATGCCCTTAAAATAGTAAACTCAAATTCTATGTTTGAAAATCAAGCAGAATACAGCCTCAAGCCTTTTAATGCAAATCTAAAAAAAATCACGAACGGTTCCACGGGCGCTTTCCACCTTATCGATATTATTACCGATTCCGATGTAAATAAAAATCTTTTAAATAACATTACAAGGAGTTTAAAGGGTCATTCGATACTCCTTTACACGGGCTGTTATTACGATAACCAAAAAATTAATATTTTAAAAGAAATCTTAAATTCACTTGGCGCCGATGTCAATTTATATGGGGAGTGTTGCGGAGGAGAAAAATTGCAAAACACCACCCCGGTGCATTCAAAAAGAATTGAAAATGTCAACAATATCGGCGCATTTTTCAAATTAATTAACCAAAAAGCAGATGAAACCAATTCTGATTATATAGTCGCAATATGCTCTATGTGTGAAAAAAATATTAAGGACGGTATTGAATTATCAGACCTTGATGTTTTTGCTCCGATAATTGGGCTTACTGAGTACATAGGATTTCTATTTGGTTTGCAGGGTTGCGGAGATTTGATAATTAACGATGAAGCTAAAGAATTTTGCTCATAAAAATTATAGAAAAATCTAAAATGGAGGTAAAAAAATGGATTTTGAGGAATTAAAAAGCGAGAAGTTTTTGCGAGTAAAGGATAACAGATTAATGAAAATAAAGCCCGACCATCGTCCGCAGGAATCATCCAAAGATTATGATACCGTTCGTTACTCCACCTGCACAAATATGTGCGAAAGCGGATGCGGTCTTAAAATATTTTTAAAGGACGGCAAGATTGTGGATGTAATGGGCGACCAGGAGCATCCGCAAAATAGGGGCGGGCTTTGTTCTAAGGGTGTGGGACAGATTCAATGGTGGTATGACCCCCTTAGGGTTCATTATCCTATGATGAGAAAATCTTTAACCGATGATTTTAAGAAAGTTTCATGGGATGACGCCCTTGATTTTGCCGCCGAAAGATTAATTAAATTATCCAATGAATATGGTCCCGAGGCTTTAACAGTATTTAGAACAGGAAGGTCTTCATTCGGGAACAAAGAGGGTGGTGCGAGATTTGCAAGAATATTCGGCACTCCAAATGTTTACGGTCAAGGACCTATTTGCTGCGAAAGTCCCGGCGTAGCGATGAACTATGTCTTTGGCGCAAAAGGTTTAGGCAGACTCATGAACCCCTCGCAGGACTGGAAAAATTCAAAGTGCATTTTAGTTGTAGGAACGAACATGGCGGCTCAAGAGACGATAACCATGACCCATCTTCTTGATGCCAAAGATAACGGAGCGTTTTTAATAGGTGTTGACCCTCGCTTTAACGCAACGCTTTCTAAATGCGACATCGGCATGAGAATTCGTTCGGGTTCGGATGCGATTTTGTTCCTTGCCATGGGAAATATTATTATTAAAGAAAAGCTTTACGATAAAGAGTTTGTCGATAAGTGGGTTACCGGTTTTGGTGAGTATGCTAAAGAATGTGCTCAGTGGACTCCCGAGCGGGCAGAGAAACTTACCTATGTGCCGAAAGAGATGATTATAGAAGCCGCAAGAAAATTTGGTTCCGCAAGGCCGGCATCCGTTACAGGCAACTTAGGTACTGCGCAAATTTATAACTCTAACAATGTCAATAGGTCTATTGCGGCTCTTTTAGCGCTTACAGGTTCTATCGGCGTTAAAGGCGGCGGGTGGAACTGGCTTCACAACTGTCGTCCCCCGCTTAATTACGGAAACGATTTAAAGGGTTTGCCTGAGTTTAAAAGACCGCAAATAACCGATAAATTAATATCGTGGGGTGATAGCTCCGTTCCCTGCATTATAAACGCGATGATGTATGAAAAACCGTATCCGGTTAAAGGTATAATATGGAACGGCGACCATCTGCCTCAATTTCCAAATTCATGGAAAATGGAAGAAGCAATGAAGAGAAATATGATAAACATTCATCTTTCCATATATCCGAATCATACATATATGTTTAGCCATGTGGCATTCCCGATAGCTATTTCCGTCGAAACCGACAGTATATGTCATCATGGAAACAACAGGCTTATTCAGTGGCATAACAAAGTAATACCTTATCAGCATGAACATAGAGCCGATATCGATGTTTTTGCAGGTTTGGCACAAAGGCTTAAAGGACAAGCAGGACACTTTGACAAGGTTGAATTTAACCCGTGGGGATATTATGAAAACGGTCCAGATAAAGGAAGGGTTAACGAAATTAAAATGACCGATTTCTTTAACGAGCAGGAACCGTTTACAAGAGGTATTACCTATGATGTGTTAAACCCGGAAAAAAATCCTAAGGGCGGACTTATGTGGCCTGTTTTCTCAAAAAAAGAGGCTGTGTTTCAGGATGACGAAGCGGTCTTGAGAGGAAAATGGATAATGTATAAAGAGGGCGAAAACTATCCTGATTCAGATAAAAGATTTCCAACCCCGTCCGGAAAAATCGAACTTGCCTCCGAGGCATTGGAAAAAATTGGCTGGTATAGTGTTCCAACCCAGGTTGAGGGGTCGGAATCTCCGCTTGGAAATCTCGAAAGGGCTAAAAAGTTTCCGTTGGTTTTAAATACAACCCGTATTGCGCAGTCCTTTCATGAAGGCGGGCACTGGTGGCCATGGAACGACGAGCTTGAACCTGACAGAAATATAGAAATAAATCCTGAAACCGCCGCTGTTATGGGCATAGAAGACGGCGATATGGTAATAGTGGAAAACGACAGGGGTTGGGTTGAGGGTCCTGCATGGGTTACGGAAATGGTTCCGGAAGACGGCATATGGGCAAACTTCGGGTTTGACAGGTATCAACCTTTCCACCCTTATGAGTCTATTAATACCGTTATAGACGATATAATAAAAGACCCTGTTTATGGACAAATACAATTTAAGGCTATCCTTTGCAGGGTTTATAGAAAAGGGGATCCTGATCCTGATTTAACGGCGAAAAATGTTCTGGAATTTTTACAAAAAAAATTCCCTGAGGTTTGGGACCCAAAGTATCAGGATAAAAATGTTATCGTTGGAAAATGGAAGGATCACTGGAAGGAATATCATGAGCTTAGTATAGGGTGGAAAAAGCTTGTAAACTTCAAGGAACCAGTTGAGTGTACCCCCGATTCTTGTGATATTCGTAAATATTAAGTTTATTAAGTAAAAATAACCCAACAGGGTTGCGGTAATAAAATTGCCGTAGCCCTGTTATTACAAAAATTAAAATTTAAAAATTAGGAGTATAAATATGTCATCAGATTATGGATTCGATAGGTTTCATCTTGGAGAGGAAAGGGCATCCAGGATTACGCTTCAATCATCCACTCCAAAATATTCAATGAAGGTAAATATAGATAGATGTATAGGCTGTATGTCTTGCGAAGTATCATGCAAAAAAGAACACAATCTTCCTGTAGGTCCTCGCAGAATGAGGGTTATTCAGGTTGGACCTTATTTTGTAAAGAAAGGGCAGTTAAAAACAGTGTATCTGCCTATGAATTGCTTTCACTGTGATGATGCCGCCTGTGTGAAAGCCTGTCCAACAGGTTCTATGCAAAAACGCGCCGATGGTATCGTATTTAATGACCCAAATACATGTATCGGATGTAAATCCTGCATCCATGCCTGCCCGTTCGGTTCTCCGCAGTTTAATGATGCAACGGGAAAGGTTACGAAATGCGATTATTGCAGACACAGGGTCGATGAGGGGCTTTTGCCCGCCTGTGTTACGCTCTGTTCCACGGATGCGTTATGGTTTGGCAATATAAATAGAATATCGACAATAGATAGAGAAAAAACGGCAAGGAAAATGACCGAACATTTTTTCGGGTTTGTTACTCCTAATACAACAATGGGTACATCAAATACTCGGGACACGGATAACCCCATTAAGGTTGGTTGATTATATCTATATAAATAATAAATATAAATTTTGTTTACTAAATCATTTTGAAATTTATTAAAGAAGGAGGGTTTTTATATGGCAGATATAGGAGTTGTTGGAACCATCTATCATGCACCAATAAGGGTTGAATATATTAATGGAGACTTTGATAAAGCGGAAGAAATTATAAAAAAAGCAGGTGTTCATATTGTAGGGAGAAATGTGGCAAGCGTCACACCTTATCATGCTACTATATTTGTAGGCTTGGAAGATGAAAAAAAGGCTATTGATTTAATAAAGAAAGCGGGCATTAAAACTTATGAAGTAGAGCCTTACTTTTAAATAAATTAATAAGGCTTTGATTTAAGATTTAAGTTTGATTTAAGAATTATATTATTTTGCCGGCAAATCATTTTTGCCGGCTTTTTATTAATAAAAATTATGCATGGCAAAACGACGCAAGATTTATTAAAATTGGCTTTTGAGAATATCAAAAGAATAGAATTGTCGGAAGAATTACCGGTTGAGGATAGCATAGATAGAATTATATCGGAAAATATCGTTCCGGCAAATAATGTTCCTCCGTTTGTCAGGTCTGCGGTTGATGGTTTTGCTTTAATATATTCCGATGTTTTTGAAAAAGGAATAAATCGATTTAAGGTCGTGGCTCAAATTACCGCCGGTTATTCAGGTGTGCTAAATCCTTTAAATTCAGGAGAGGCTGCCTTTGTAACTACGGGCGCCCCTGTTCCTCCCAATGCAGACAGCGTTGTTTTAGTTGAGGATGTCGAAGAATATTCAAACGGTCGGATGTCATATAAAAAAGAAATCGAAAAGGGTTCCTATATATCTCAGGTCGGTGATGACATAAAAGCCGGAGAATTACTTTTTAAAAGGGGACATAAGATAAGGATTTGCGATATAGCGGCGTTATCAGGCATTGGATTAAAATATATTTCGGTTTATAAAAAACCTGTAGTAGGAATATTATCAGGCGGAAATGAGCTTATATCTCCGGGAGAGGATATAAGCGGGAATAAAATTTATGATATAAACACAACGGTTCTTAAATCGCTTGTTAAGGATGCCGGCGGTATTCCCGAGGTTATTGGAGCGGTAGAGGATAAATTAGATAGATTGATAGACACTCTGGCAGATTCCGATAAATCAAAAAAATATGACTTGATAATTTCAACCGGTGGTACAGGCGCCAGTTTTTTGGTTTTAGAAAATAAGGAAATTACCAACTTTTATGATTTAATACCATCGGCTATCGAAAAAACAGGAAAACTTCTGTTCCATGGAGTCAGGCTTGTGCCGGGGAAACCAACGTCTTTTGGAATTTTAAATTACGGAACACCCATATTTGCCCTTGCAGGCTGGCCATATTCGGCTATAATAACATTTGATCTTTTTGTAAGGCCGTATATACAAAAGATGATGAATACAACCAATATTTACAAAAAATATCCGGCGGTTTTTGCTAAACTTAAAGAAGACGCATCATCAGAGGAAGGCGTTAGAAAATATTTTCAGGTTAAGCTTATAAATGAAGCGGGTACCTTGTTTGCCTCGCTCATACCATTCCCCAAACCCCCTTCTGCGGCAAGGTCTTTGAGTCCTATGATTAAAGCGTCCGGAAGTTTTGTTATGGACGAAGATACAACCCTGATTAAGGCAGGGAGTATTGTCGAAATCACATTAAACGATTATGAAGCCGACATGGAAAAATGAGGCAATTTTTATTTAAGGCAATTAACGACAAAGAAAATTTTAAAATTAATAGATTTGAATTTAAGATACCTTCTTTAAGGATATCCCTTAAAAGCAATTGCAATGAGAAGTGTTTTTATTGCCATAATGAGGGGATTCCGTCAAAAATGCCTTCGGTTATTAAAACCGGTGACATAATAAATGCTATATATTCAGTAAAAGACTATGGATTGCGAAAAGTAAAGTTTACCGGCGGGGAGCCGCTTTTGTTTGAGGATTTGAAAAATCTTTTATATAGCGTAAAACATGTTGGAGATATAGATATATTTATCACGACTAACGGAACGCTTATAAAAAAAAGGATAAAGGATTTAAGCCCGAATATAATAAGTAAAATATCTGTAAGCCTCGATACGCTGAGTGAAGAAAAATATAAATTCATTACAGGTAAAAACTTGTTTAATGATGTATTGGCAGGACTTGAACTTTTAAGAAAAAACGGCTATAAGGTTGAGATAGACAATTTATTATTAAAGGGGTTAAATACAAATAAACAAAGCTTAAAAAATATAATAGATTATTGCGTAAAAAATAAGTTTAACTTGCAATTTATCGAATTATCGGATAAAACAATGGCTGATATTCATGGAAAATATTATATTGACCCGATCAAAACATTACAGAAGATTGATTTAGATTTTAATACCGAAAAACTAAATGACAGAAAGTTTTTTAAAATAAATGGCACTAAAATAACCCTTTGCAGAAATGTAAAAAATTTGTGCGAATCCTCCGGTGGCAGATGCTCCGGTTTAAGGCTTCTTCCAAACGGTTATCTAAGAGATTTTTTTTATAACTGACGGCAAACAATCTGGTGAGGTGCAATAATAATGATAGTAGAACTTATTGGGAAAGAGGCTGATTTAACATTTGAATGCATGCATATTGTCCCAGGTAAGGGGGATTGTTCGAGGATTCATCCCCATTTTCACTATGTCGATGTGATAGTTGACGGAGAATTCGATGATAAAAGAAGAATTGTTCATTTGTATAAGTTGAAAGCCGTGATAAAAAGAATATGCGCTACTTTTGAAGATAGAATTTTGGTGGCTAATTATCCTGAAAGCGTTCAACTCATTGCCCTTAAAAGCTCGCATTATCAGATAGAAATAAATAATAAGCTTTATCTGATACCCAAAACCGATATTTTTAAAATCGAAATTCCATCCCTGAACATTGAAGATCTCACGGTTTACTTCGCTCACGAGCTTGTCCATAATTTAAGGGAAGATGAATTATTTAAAACACTCAACTATGTTGAGGTTACGCTTAGCGAAGGTCATGGTCAACGCGGAAAATTGCGGTTGGATTTAAAATGATTAAAAAATATAAAGAATTAAGCTGCCTTATTCTTGCGGGTGGTGAATCTAAAAGGTTTGGGGAAGATAAGGCGTTATTCGAATTTGCAGGCTCCATGTTTATGGAAAGGGCATTAAATACTGCATTAGATGTCTGTGCCGATATAGTTATCTCTATTAGAGAAAGCACGCGAATAAAAGATTATAATATGGCAGTGGATAGGATTATTAAAAAAAGATATGGAAAAAATAAAAAAGAAAAATTTAATATTAAGTTAATTTCGGATGATATAAGTTGCGAGTTAAGGGGTCCCATCAAAGGCATCTTCAGTTCTATTAAAAGTCTGACGGGAGAATTTGTTTTGGTAATGGAGTGCGATGCCCCTTTTTTTCATGTAGAGGCGATAAGGGTATTAATAGAGAAAGCTAAAACCGAAAAAGTGAAAGCTGTTGTGCCGCTATGGCCAAATTCCACTGTTGAACCTTTGCTCGCATGTTATAAAAGAAAAGATGTTGTTTACATATTAGATATGCTTAATGATTGTTCTCTTAGTCTAAAAGATAATTTTTTATTTAACGATGTTATAAATATTTCAAGACTTTTGTCTTCCGTTTATTATTACTCTATTTTGGATATGGTAAAAAATAGTTCAAATTTATCGCCTTATATATTTATAAATATAAACAGCAAAAAAGATTTAGATAAAATGGTATTGGATAAAAAAGTATTTTCGGTATATTCTAAATATTTAATGAAAGGTGATGCAAAAAGTGTTATAATTAAGAAAATAAACAAATTTTTTGATATTAAAAATCCTAAAAACGAACCATACGGAATTATGGCAAAGGCGCTATATTATTGGTGGGTTTATGTCATAACGAAAAATTACATATATCTTGACAAATCTATTTATTTTTTTAAAAAGGACAGCACAATTTATCTTAAAAATGGATTAAATTTTATGGGAGATAAGCTGATAAAAATACTACCGGATTTTAATAATATAATAACAATATAATATAAATAAGAATAAGAGGCTTTTATGAATAAAAATAAACTTACCAATCTAAAAGAAGATCTCAAGAAAAATCAGATCGAAATAATGCTTTATCCTTCAAGATGCGACGGGTGTGAGAGTGAGGGATTTATGGCTTGCGTTAAGGCATGCGAGACGCACATGAATGAAAAATACGGCTCTAAATATACGGGGGCAAGGATTAACATAAAGAAAAAGGCGGGTAAATTTTTTCCGGTAATATGTCATAATTGTGAGGAAGCGCCGTGCGTAGATGCCTGTATGCCGGGAGCAAGATACAAAGATATGGAAACCGGTTGGACTATCACCAATTATAAAAAATGCGTCGGATGCTGGATGTGCGTAATGTCTTGTCCATTCGGAGCTATTGACAGGGTGGAAAAGGACCATTTTGCGTCAAAGTGTGACGGATGTGCCGATGAAGATACCCCAAAATGTGTTGAGGTATGTAAGAAAGGGGCTTTAAAAAGGATAGGCATTAAAAACTATTCTTACGAAAGAAGACTTATGGTAGCAAAAAAGATTTACGGTCCATATATAAAATCCAACATAAAAGGATAAAAAAGGGGATTAGATTATGAAATATGTTATTATTGGAAATTCGTACGCAGGCTTATCATGCGCCGATGCTATAAGAAGGTTTGATAAAACTGGAGAGGTTACGATCATATCCGATGAAAATTATAAGGCTTATGCAAGACCGCTAATTTCTTACTATTTAGAAGGGAAAACAACCGATGAAACCATCTGGTATAAAGATGACGACTATTATGAAAAAAACAGCTTTAAACCAATGTTGGGGAAAAAAGTGATTTCGGTTGATACCGCCGCCAAAAAAGTTATTATTGAGGACGGAACTAAAATCGATTATGATAAACTTTTTATCGGACCCGGGGGAGTTCCTTTTGTTCCCCCAACCGAAGGGTTTAATATTGAGTCTCCAATGATGGGAACCTTTACAAAATTCGATGATGCGAAAAAGATGAAAAATGCCGCTAAAATGGCTAAAAACAAAGAAGCCATAGTTGTCGGCGGCGGATTAATAGGATTAAAGGCGTCGGAAGGTTTAAAGGCATTAGGTCTTCATGTTACTATTGTGGAGCTTTTACCTCGCGTTTTGGGTTTGGCATTAGATGAAATATCCGGAAATATTACGGCAAAAAGGTTAAACGAGAATGGAATCGATACTGCAACAGGTGAAACTGTTACAAAAATTAATCTAGATGCATCGGGTAATCCTGTGAGTGTTATCTTGAAAAGCGGGAAAGAGCTTATTGCCGATATTGTCGTGGTTGGCGTGGGTGTTAGACCCAATGTTAGTTTTCTCGAGGGCAGCGGTGTAAAGATAGACAGGGGTATTATTGTCGATAAAACAATGATGACAAGCGTGAAAGATGTCTATGCAGGAGGGGATGCCGTCGTTATTTATGATGTTATTAATAAAAGACCAAATATCATTGCGATTGTTCCGCTTGCATGCGAGGAAGGAAGGGTGGCGGGCACAAATATGGCTGGAGTTTACAGGGAGTATCCGGGAGGGATGGGACTAAATGCGGTTGAGATTTATGGATTGCCTATTGTAACGATAGGACTTACCAATCCTGCCAATGACTCTCAAAAGGTTTATATGTTTCAGGATGACGAAAAGGTTTATAGAAAGCTTGTTTATGATGGCGAAGTATTGGTTGGGGCAATTTTACTTGGGGATATTGCCGGAAGCGGAATATTATCCGCAATTATCAGGCAGGGTTTAAAATGTCTTAAATATAAAGACGAATTTTTAAACGGAAACATATATTCCTTTGTTATCGATAATGAATTTGAGATATATAATATAAACGAGGGATATGCCATAAGGGGTGATTTTGAAGATTTACCTGAATTTTCAAGAACGAATTGGAGATAATGTATGGATGAAAATAATGATAATAGCGAAAACAAAGAGGGATTAAGCATAATAATAGAACAATTGCTATTAGAGGTCAGGGATGTCAGCGAAGAAAATTTTGGCAAGTGGTATGAAAAAAAGAGAAAAATCTTTAATATAGGCGTTAAAAAAGCGCCGACAAAAGAAGAATTTATAAAATACCTTAATTACGCTTTGAGTCTGTATCCCGCCGACAACCCCGCAAGCTTCCCTAATTAATTCCTTATCCATTTATTATTTATATATAATATAAAATGATTAACATTAATATAGTAGGCAAATCTATTCTTGCCCCCATGGCAGGTATAACAGGCTATCCCTTCAGGAAAATAGCATTAAAATACGGCGCTGATTTTTGTTTTACCGAAATGATCAGCGCAATCGGTTTTCTACACAACGATAAAACTACTTTGGAATTAACAGAAGCAGGAAAAGATATTAAAAAGACCGGAATCCAACTTTTTGGAAGTAGCCCTGAGATTTTAGCTCAAGCCGCTAAAAAAGCAGAAGGTATCGGTTTTAAAGTTATTGATATTAATATGGGCTGTCCCGTTAAAAAAGTGGTGAAGACCGGAGCGGGAAGCGCAATTTTAAAAGATACTAAAGAATTTTCTCTTATCGTTAAAGCCGTCAGGCAGGCAATTAAAGATTCTATTTTTACGATTAAGGTTAGAAGCGGATTTGATGATAATTCTATAAATTTTATAGAAATCGGTAAGACTGCCGAATCCTTTGGTGTTGATGCCGTATTTTTTCATCCAAGAACCAGGTCATTGATGTTCGGAGGAATTGCAGACCACTCGTTGACTAAAAAACTTAAGGATGTGGTAACTATTCCAGTGTATGCAAGCGGAGATATTTTTACCGTGGATGACGCTATAAAAATAAAAAGCTCCACAGGTGTGGATGGCGTTATGTTTGCAAGGGGCGCAATCGGTAAACCGTGGATATTTACGGAATATTTGGATGCTAATAGTCCGCCTACAAAAAAAGATTTAATAGGTATTAAGCTAAAAACAGACATAATCATAGAACTTATGGAAGAAATGAACCTGTTTTACGGTAAAGAAAGAGGGCATAAACTCATAAGGCCCCATCTGTACAGCTTTTTAAGGGGATTTAGGGGGTCAAAGGGTTTAAGATGTGAGGTTAATAATGCTCAAAATGAAAAAGAGATAGTAAATATATTGAAAATGATAACTGACGAAGGTGAATTCGTCTAAAACTAAGGTTATGACAAAAGATAACACAAATATCAATAATACAGGAAAAAGCCCGAAAATTGTTTCGTTTATTGCCAAATCAGGCACGGGTAAAACTACATTAATCGAAAAGATTATAAAAATTTTAGCAGGCAGAGGTTATAAAGTATCATCGATAAAACATACCGACCATGACTTTGCGGTCGATTTTCCGGGAAAAGATTCATGGAGACATAAAAATGCAGGCGCATTTTCAACTATGCTTCTTTCGGAAAAAAAGATGGCTTTTTTTAGCGATATAGAAACACCGCGCGGAATTAAAGATACGGTCTTAAAATTTTTTAGCGGCTCCGACGTAGTCATAATAGAAGGATTTAAGAACCTAAGCATACCTAAGATCGAGCTTTTTAGAAAGGAGGTCAACCCATGTATGAAACTTAAATATATAAATGACCCAAATTTAATTCTTGTTTGCGGGGACGGTTTTATTAAAGATTTAAAAATACCGCAAATAGATATAAACGATGCAAAAAAGATTGCCGATTTTATTGAAAAAAAGGTAATAAGTGTTTAAATATCATGAACCCGATAAACCTTTTTAATTTATTAGAAAAATTTTTAAATAGTAATGATGAGGGCATATCTATTAATGAGAATTATTGTGTCAGGCTAAAAAGTCCGATGGCGAGTTGTTATGAATGTGTTAATAGATGTCCTGAATTGTCGATAAATATATCGGATAATAGAATAGAAATTCTAAAAACATGCACAAATTGTAATGCCTGCCTGTATATATGCCCCAATTATGTGTTTGATGTTAAACGAAAAAATGGTGAGGAGCTAAAAAAACATCTGACAATAAATAATAACATATACTATTTTTGCTCCAAAACAAAAATAGAAAAAATTAATGAAAAAATTAAATGTATTTATGAGGTAGATACCTTAAATATAATTACCATCCTAAAAGAAGGAAATAATTTATTTTTTATTACAGGAGATTGTAATTCGTGTAAATATAGTTATTTTCATAACAAAACTATTAAAAGGGTGAAAGAAATAGCCGGATTTTTGAATAGAGAGGAAAATTTCAAAGAGATAAACATTAATGAGTTTGATGCCGGTTCATTTTTAGACGCTTTAAAAAATAATGATAATAAAACCGGTGATAGTATAAAAACAGACGCTAAGGATAACCGTGATAATGATAAAAAAGATGAAGCTTTGGACAGAAGGGAGTTTTTTAAAAATTATTTTAAAGGTATTAAAAATAGCACAAAAAAATTTGCTCAGGATTTATCCATAGATGATTTACCCTTTTCGGAGCTTTATTCTAATTATATAGATTTGGGTAATAAAAATGATAAAAAAATCAATAAACTTTTTCTTAAAAAGCGAAAGGGCATTTTTCTTTTTTTAAAAAACAATGAAGATTTAATGGCTTTACTAAATATAAAACTTCCGAAACTAAATAAAAATTGTGTTTTTTGCGGAAATTGTTGGGAATTGTGTCCAACCGGCGCTTTAAGCTATAAAAAAAGCAAAATATTACTGGAACCGTTTTTATGTACCGGGTGCAACTTATGTAAAGACATATGCAATTTTGGAGCTGTTAGGATGTATAAGGCAAAAAATTTAAACGAAATCTCGAAAGAGAAGGTCTTACTTTTACAAAACCAAAAAATTCCTTGACAAAAAAGTGAATTTATTAGATAATAACATTTTTATTGTATAAAATTGAGATTAAAATTATATAAAGCTTTGGAGGTAACAATAAATATGGCGGAAAGCAAATGGGTATTAATAGATGCAAAGGGTGTTAGTTTGGGAAGGGTTGCGAGCTTTGCCGCCAATAAGCTGATGGGCAAGGATAAACCAGACTGGACGTCTTATAGCGACAATGGGGATTTTGTTATCGTTATCAATGCCTCTAAAGCCAAATTGACCGGTAAAAAAACGGATAATAAGGAATATAATTTTCATAGCGGATATCCAGGGGGACTCAAGACATATAATTATAAAGATATGGTTAAAAAGGATCCGACATATCCGATTTTACAGGCCGTAAAGGGAATGCTTCCTAAAAACAGGCTTTCGGATGCCCTCCTTAAAAAAATTAAAATTTATTCTGACGAAAATCATCCGCATACGGCTCAACAGCCCGTAAAACTTGAAATAATAAGGTGATGAATATATTATAATCTTTATTAAATTTATTACAAAAAAATAAAAATAAATAGGTACTTTGATTATGGTAAAAAAAAGTGTTATACATGCGGTTGGAAAAAGAAAAACAGGGATAGCAAGAGTATATTTTAAAGAAGGGACAGGAAAGATTATAATTAACGGAAGGGATTTCGATAAATATTTTCCTCTTGAAAGTTTAAGGGTGATTGCCACAAGACCCTTAGCATTTTATCCAATAGAAAATAAATTCGATATTTATGTCAATGTTGTTGGTGGGGGATTAAGCGGACAGGCGGGCGCTATAAAGCTTGCTCTTGCAAAGGCTATTCTTTTAATTAATCCCGACATAAAGGAGACTCTTGCAAAAGCCTCTATGCTTACAAGAGATTCGAGGGTAAAAGAAAGGAAAAAATATGGTCAAAAAGCGGCTCGGGCAAGATTTCAGTTTTCAAAAAGATAATTTTCTTATCATTTTTACCAGATCTTGTTTATTAATCTTTGAAAATTCGGAGTGTAACTTATCTTAATATATAATGATAAAAGTCTCTGTTGTAGGCGCCTCTGGTTATAGCGGCGTTTATTTAACGTATGCCCTGTCTTTAAGGCAGGATGTTTCCATATCATGTATAACATCCAAAAGTTTTTCGGGGAAAAAAATGTCGGAGGTTTTTCCCATATTCGCAAAGCCCCAATCAAAAAAAAATTCAATTTCAAATCTATTATTTAGCGCTTACGATGAGGATTTTATCTCCTCGTCATCCGATATAGTATTTTTTTGTCTGCCGCACGGACAAAGCTCCAAACTCATCCCTGATATTTTCAAAAAAAATAATAAAGTTAAAATCGTGGATATAGGAGCGGATTTCAGGTTTGACGATTTAAAGATTTATGAAGAATTTTATGAGAAACATAATTTTGCCGATTTAAATTCTAAGTTTATTTACGGTCTTAGCGATGTCTTTTATGAAAAAATAAAAAATTCTCAATTTGTTGCCAATCCGGGCTGTTATCCAACAGGCGCTCTTTTGCCGTTGCTCCCCCTTTTCTTTAAAGACGCCGTTGACTTAAACAATCTTGTTATAATTGACGCCCTATCGGGGATTTCAGGCGCCGGGCGCGGTTTAAAGTTATCAAACCTTTTCTGCGAGACGGAAAATTCCGTTAAAGCCTACAATGTTTGGTCGCACAGGCATATGCCGGAAATTAAAGAAAAAATAACCGCCGCTTTTTTAGCTAATAATAAACAGAAAGAGGGTATTTCGCCCAAAGTTTTATTTACCCCCCATATGGTTCCTGTTGTAAGGGGGATACTAACCACGATATATTTAAAACTGAAAGATGATATTTCCGAAGGGGATATTTTTACCATATATAACGATTTTTACAGTGATAGCCCATTTGTTTCCATATTGGAAAGCGTTCAAAATTGCGATATCAAAAATGTTATTTATTCTAATAATTGTCATATAGCATTTGAAGCGGGCAAAAATAAGGGCGAGGAAGGATTTTTAAAGATTTTTAGCGTAATAGATAATCTTGGAAAGGGCGCTTCACTCCAAGCCCTCCAAAATATGAATCTTATGTTTAATTTGGAGCCTGATTTCGGAATTGCCGAATATTCACCCTTTCCGTAATTGTGGGAAAAAGGTGTCTGATTTTAAATCAGACACCTTTTTCTTGGACACCTTTTTCTTTTCTCCTCGTGTATAATCCGCTTTTTCCACCCTCTTTCCGAATAAGATATATTTCCGATATTTCGATTGATTTATCAACGGCTTTTAACATGTCGTAAATAGTTAAAGCGGCAACGGACGATGCCGTCAAGCTTTCCATTTCTACCCCTGTTTTACCGGATATTTTTACCGTAGAGATTATAATTATCGTATTTTCTTTCTCATCGGGGTCAAAAGTAATGTCGCAGCCTTCGATATTTAAAGGATGACATAAAGGAATTAACTCCGAAGTTTTTTTTGCGGCCATAATGCCGGCAATTTTAGCTGTTCCAAACACATCTCCCTTTTTGCCGCCTTTGCTTACCGCAAGGTTAAATGCCTCCTTTGACATCGATACCTTTGCATGGGCGGAAGCAATCCTGACGGTGTCCGCTTTTTGAGAAACATCGACCATCTTTGGCATTCCCTTTTCATCGAGATGGGTTAGCTTTAAATTTTTTTTCATAATTTATTATCCCCCCCTTATTTATTTAATTTAATAACTGAAATTAATATAATACCATTTTCTTATATTATATCCGATGCCTGCAGGGGCAGGTTTTATCCCTTTAATGCTGTTTTTTACCACGGGCATCGCATAGGGGATATATAGGAAAGTGTAAGGTTCTTCTTTTGCGATTAACCTTTGAATTTCGAAGTAATATTTTTTTTGTTTTTTTAAATTAAATGTTGAGCGTGCTTTTCTGAATAGACTGTCTATCTTAGGGTTGTTAAACGATGTAAAATTTAAACCCTTCGGGACTATATTAGAGCCCATAAATATGGATGCGTTGTCATAAGGGTCAGGGGTAATAGTGAACCCGAGCAGGACGCTTTGAAATCTTTTTTTCATAATAAATTCGGATATTAAAGATGTCCACTCCATCACCCTTATACCAACCCGAATGCCTACTTTTTTAAGATTTTGTTGGATGATTTCCGCGGATGCTAATCGTTCCGGATTTCCCTGCGGGGTTAAAATCGTAAATTTAAAAGATCTGCCGCCTTTTTCCAGAATTCCGTTTTTAAGGTGCCATCCTTTTTTATTCAAAAGTTGCAGCGCTTTATGAGGGTTATATCCGTATTTTTTAACATTTTTATTATAAAAATATGTCCCCGGCATAAACGGTCCATAACATTTTATACCCAACCCCAAAAGCGCTCCCTTAATTATTTCTTTTTTGTTTATCGCATAACTTAAAGCCTGTCTAACTTTTACGCTTTTAAAAAGCGGGTCTAAAAGGTTATAGCCTAAAAAAGTAAAGCTTAAGGATGGATGGATATATTTTTTATAGCGTGAATTGAATTTTTTGCCGCCCGTTTCATATCTAAATTGAAGCGGGGTTAAACCCATATAGTCTATGCCGTTTGATTTAAGCATCAGAAACATTGTGGAAGAATCTGGAACTATTTTATAAATTAGCCGTTTTATATGGGGCGCCCCCATAAAATAACGCGGATTTGCTTTTAATATTATCTCATATCCGTGAATCCATTTATAAAACTCATAAGGACCTGTGCCAATCGGGTGGCTTCTTAACTTTGTAGTCAAAAGGTTTTTCCCCTTAAGCAAGTGTTCGGGTAATATGCTTAACCCCCATGAAGATAAAGCCGGGGCGTAGGGTTTTTTATAGGTTACCTGAAAAATATACTTTCCGATAATTTTTGCTTTATAAACCTTAAGGTATTCCGCGCCATAAGGGGTTGGGGTTTCGGGATTTATCATTAAACGGTAGGTAAAAAGGACATCCCTTGCGCTAAATTTATGACCGTCTTGCCAGTATATGTTATGACGAAGATAAAAGGTTATAGTTTTTCCGCCGTTACTGATTTTCCATGATTTTGCAAGATCAGGAACAATTTTAAAATTTCTATTATATCTT
>JAJZYP010000084.1 GCA_021798015.1 bacterium | reverse complement strand
ACCGAATGAGTCCGCAACGCTTCTATTTATTTCTTTTAGTCTATCTGATATTTTTCCAATCAGTATTTTCTTTCTATATTTTATGCAGGCTATATAATGGAACTGAATACAATATACCGAATGATTACCTTTATTTATATTATACTTCATATATTGTAATTATACAATAACCGAAAAACAAAATCAAATATTATTTAACTCCCGCCTTTCATCCCCGCCCTTTCGGACGGGGACTTCTCGGCAATGGTAGTTAAATTTAAACAGATAGGGGCATCCTACATATTCCTAATTTACCGAAATTCTTTTCTCAGCTCGTCAATTTTGGTTAGAAATTCTTCGGTAATTTTTAGATAATATTTAGCATTATCTTCAGAATAATAACTCCATGCAAAAGCATCATAATCTGAGGTTTCTCTGCTTTCTTCAAGTTCTCTTAAAATTTTACTATATTTTTTCATTTCTTCTTTTTTATCTTTAACTACATATAAATCAAACATTATTATGGTTCCTCCATGGGTTGCCGTTTCCACTCCATAGAAGAGTAAAATGGATTTAACGGCATAGAAAGCCGAATAATAACATCTATTAATCACTGTATCGTAATTGCCAATATTAAGGTTATCCTCTGCCTGTTTTAATAAATTTAATGCTCTGTTAAAAAAAGCCTCTGATAATTCTTTTTTTTCACTGAGATTGTAATTCTCTTCCATAACTTGCACCTTCTTTGACTAAATTAACGATAAATGGGTCTTTTTTCTTTAATTTATCCTTAAAATCTTTGTTTGAAAGTATAATTGGTGAAAAATATAAATTATTATCTATAGAAATATCCGTAAAAACATTCATTATTATATCGGATATCGATTTATTCCTTTCATCAACTATAACCACAACATCAACATCGGACGAAGAGGTATAATTACCTTTTAAATATGAACCAAAGAAAATTATTTGAATATTTTGCTTAGATTTTGCTCCTATTTCATCTAAAGCAGATTTTATTAGGTTTATTATTTTTTTATACATATTTTACTTTTTAACGGATAATATCGCATCGAATTTCTCTAAAACGGTCTTAAAATTAAGAATAGATTTTTAATAAAATTTGCGCATATTTAGTATATGTATTTACATTTTACCATAATAAAACTGGTTTAAAATAAAAATAATAAAAATTGTTAACGGTAAACCCATAGCTGAGGAAGAATTTTAAAAAACTGCCATTAATACTGGAAGAGTTTATTTAGCATTTACCAAACAGTTTTTACATCGTAGCGATTTATAAATTTGTCTGATGTAATGATTGCAACATTTTCAACAATTGATTGCGCTACAAGTATCCTGTCGAATGGATCTTTATGAATTTCGGGTAGTTTTGATATTTCTATAGTATGAGGAATATTTATGGATATAGGAATAAATCCATATTGAATAATGTTTTCTGCGATAAATTGGTCAAGGTCTTTTTTTAATTTAAGTTTCCCAAGTCCGATTTTTATACTTAATTCCCATACCGAAGCCGAGCTAAGATAAATATCGTTTACATTATCTTCTATAATATCCTTTGCTGTTTTAGATAGATTAACATCATCTGATGCAAACCATAAAAAAGCATGTGTGTCCAATAAATAAGGCATTATTTGTAAAATTCCTTAACAATTTTTTCCGGCAGCGGCTTATCGATATCTTCATAGAATTCTATAATATCTTTAAATAAACCAGGTGTTCTCTTTATTCCTTTTTTTCTTATTGGGACAATTTTGGCAAGAGGCATTCCTGATTTGGCAATGATAACCTCTTCACCCTCCAAAGCATAGTTTAAAAGTTTTGAAAAATTTGTTTTCGCTTCATGGATATTAACTTTTTTCATATTTCACCCCTCTTTTAATATAAACAGTATAGACTAAGTTGTCAACTAAGTCAATAATTAAATTAAATATTACAGATGATTACAGATGTAATATTATTGTAACAAATTGTAACTAAGTTTTAACGAAAATTTAACAAAATTGTAATAATATTGTAACATTCGTTTGTTAAAATTGCACTTGTATGAAATTAATAAGACAACTGAAGGCGGACATCCCCCATAAACCTCCACCGCCTTCAACGGACATTATAAATAAATTATATATCAACATTAACCATTATCAAAATATTAAAAATAAATTCGCAGGATGAAAGAATTTGAAGTTGTTTGCCGTTTTTAAAGAAATCGTTATTAAAAAACTAAAACCTCATAGGAGGATTTATGAAAAAGCGAGGCTAAATTAGTTTCATTTCATAATTTAGTATGGTATAGAGAGGGAGAAAGGTTTCATTATCACCAAAATGATTTTTCGCAAGGCGCTGGAAACTTATATGAGTATAATAATCCTAAAGATGAAGTCTATGGAGATAAGACATATTTTGATATAAATGCTCCCCATAATTTAATTAAATTTGGCGGCTGGTTTCTAAAAAGTCATTATATTTCGAGAAATGCGTTTTATAATCCGTTCGGGTCATATTGCACTGCCGAGCCAAGCGGTATAAGTGAAACAACAACCATAACAAGCCCCTGTGCTTATAGATACAGCGATTTTTATCAAACCTTTGGGTCTGCATTTATTCAGGATACTCTTCATTTTTTTAAAAGGTTTAGAATAACCCCTGTATTGAATTTTGTTACTTTCAAAACAAACTTTTATAATAATGCTTCACAATATTATCCTCAAGCGGTTTTATTAAATCCTTACGGTAACGACGATACAATACCCGGGCATAATGGTCCACAGGCTCCAATAACAAATATAAGTTATGAAAGAGCGGTATATTCGACTTATGTTACAGGCGGAGTTAATTATAACGGTGATAATGTGCCTTATGTTCCAGAAGAGACATTTAATTTAGGCGCTTATTATAATCTTTTAATAGGTCATATTACTTATTCTCCCAAAATATGGGATATATACACAGGCAAACAGCACATTATGGATGATGTTACAGGAGCTCCCTCACATCAAACTATTCCAAGCTTCAATGTTTTAAATGCTTCAATAAGTGCTAAAGTCCCGTTTCAAAATCAAAGAGCAGGGCTTACCTAAAGCAGCGATTATTAAACTCACGGTTTTAAACCTGTTAAATCATAAATACAACGAATATGAATATATCACTGCCGGCGGTTATTTTGGAGGAAATAGCGCCGGGTCGATTTTGGCATATTCAGGAATGCCGATAGCGGGTTATGTAACTATGACACTAAAGTTTTAATTTTTCTACCCTCCAAGTCCCTTTTGGATTTGGAGGGTTTTGTAGTATTTTGCATTTTAAATTTTCCCATTCCCAATTCTTTTTAGAAAAATCAATTTCTTAATCGAAATAATATTCTCTGCCAATCAACAAAACGTTTTCTTTTAGCGCTATCTTTTTCATATTTTCGGTAAACCCGTTTTTACTAAATAGAATATATCTATTCTTTTGGCTTTTGCCAAAATAATCTACCAATTTTGATTTTTCTACAAGTTCCGAATAAATATTTTCGCCCACCTTCTTATTGCTCCATTTGCATTCCCCAAACCATACCGTCTTATCTTCTTCATCAAGGGCTGCTATATCTATTTCTGCATTTTTTGACCACCATTTGCCGATTTGAGTATATTGTATCAAATTATTTTTCATTAAATCAAAGCATATATCTCTGCATACCTCTTCAAAGATACCCGATACATGTTGCTCAAGGTTTTCCTTAATTATTTTTAAAACCAACTCCGGTCTTTCTATCTCGATAAATCTTTTATTTTGAAATATAAACTTAAACCAGAATGTAAAATACATATCAAAAAGCCTATAAATACCCATTTTGCTTTTTTCAGGATTTTTTTCCGTGACCGGAATATCTTTTACGATAAACTTTAAAGACCTTAGGATATCGAGGTATTTTGAAACCATGCTTTTTTCAAAACCTGTTTCGTTTATTATCTCCGAAACCTTTTGTTTACCTTGAGCTATAGCTTTCAAAATTGCAAAATAGTTTCTGGGCTCTCTTAATTCCTCTCGGAGCAAAAATTCTACTTCGTTATACATAAAAGAATTTTTATCGAGAATATGGTATCTTATGTTTTCAAAAATATCTGATGCCGGATTTACTTTTTCAAGATATGCAGGAATTACGCCAAAAACAGAATATATTTTTATAATGTCGTTAAATGTTTTTTTAGGAAAAAATTCAGTTAAAGTGGAAAACCTCATCTCGTTTATCTCTATAGATGCCGTCCTTCTGCCGTAAAGAGGCGCTTTGTAAAAAAGTATCTCTTTTTCCATCATTCCGATGCTCGAACCCATAAGAATCAAAAGAATGAAGGTATTTTTAAGATATTCGTCGATTCCTTTTTGAAATATCGAGGAAATTGCCGGATTGGAATTTACGAGATAAGGAAATTCGTCTATAACCAGAATTATCTTTTTATTCGATTTATTAGCTTTATTTTTTAAATACGAAAAAAACTGATACCAGTCTTTAAAACCGTTATCCTGCAATATCTGGTCGCTAAAAAATTCTCCAACGGTTTTCCCCATGTTTTTAAGTTGCTCCTTTTCTGCTACCGCATCCGCAAGAAAATATATGGAATCCTTATCTTTAATAAATTCTTCTATTAACCTGGTTTTACCTATTCTTCTTCTGCCATAAACCGGTACAAATTCAAAAGAATTTGAGTCGTAGAGCCTTTGCAGCGTGTGTAATTCTCCCTTTCTGTTTACAAATCTCATAAATTACCTTTTAAGTATAATCTTTTTTATACTACTTTAGATTATACTCAATTAAGCAGGCTTTTGTCAAACCATAAATATAAAACAATGCTAAACTGTTCTCTCTGAGTATGAGGAGTTAAAATTAAAATCAAGCTCCTTCAGTAGCTTTATTTGGATAAATTTATCCCTTTACTAAAGGAAAAGAGTAACATATAATATCCCTTTATAGAGGGCTATTATGATAACAAAAGATCTTTTTAAAAAACTTATCGTCGATTTTCAAGAGCGGAATGTGGAGAATGCTTATGAAAGAGACTTAGATATTCATCAGGACCCTATGAAAACTATTAATAAAATAGTTTCTCTTATCGGAGTAAGAAGAAGCGGTAAGACTTACATTCTTTATTCGCTGATTAATAAACTTAAGAAAATATACGATTTTCGAAATATTGTATATATAAATTTTGAAGACGACAGACTTTTCCCTATTAAATTAGCGGATTTAAATATACTTATAGAATCATATTATGAGTTATATCCAGCGATAAAGGCGGTTTTCCAGAGCTCATTAATGCAGACGAAACGTCGTACGGAAAAATAATCGAAGATTATATAGATCTTATAATTTATAAGGATATCGTTGAAAGATACCATGTATCTAATACTTTTTTTCTTAAATTTTTAATAAAATATTGTTTTTCCAATATATCTTCATTGTTCAGCTTTAATAGAATTTATAACGATTTTAAATCCCAGGGGTTATCTATATCCAAAAACACTATATACGAATATATAACATATATGGAAAACGCTTTTACAATTTTTACGGTTCCTATTTACGGAAAAATAAAGGACCGCATAAGGAATCATAGAAAAATATACGGTATCGATATAGGAATCAAAAAAATGATGGATGATTCGTTTTCCATTGATTCAGGAAAAATATACGAAAATATCGTTTATTTAAACACAAGAAAAATGAATAAAAACATATTTTATTTTAAAGGCAAACAAGAAGTTGATTTTTATTACTCGATAAACAAAAAAGACACTTTGATAAACGTAAGTTACGATATATCAGATACACCAACAAAAAAAAGAGAAATAGAAGGTCTGACGGAAGCGATGGATTTTTTCGGCGCCAAAGAAAGTTTACTTATAAATAATGAATTGGAACAAGAAATAAATGTAAACGGAAAAAAGATTTACGCCGTTCCTTTATGGAAATGGTTAATTCAATAAAAACCTTAAAATCATAATCTCAATCTCATAGCTTCAAGCGCACCTGTTTATTGCAACTTGAAATCCACATTGCAGTATAAGTGAAACAACAACTATAACAAGCCCCTGTGCTTATAGATACAGCGATTTTTATCAAACCTTTGGATCTGCATTTATTCAGGATATTCTTCATTCTTCAGAATAATAATTCCTGCCTACTATCATAATCTAAGAATCTGAGGTCACTAAACCGCAATTGTCACAAATTTGTAACAATTTGTAACAATTGTAACTAAGTTTTAACGAAAATTTAACGCAATTGTAATAATAGTGTAACATTCGTCTGCTAAACTATACCTAATTTCTAAAAGCAAATTTAATTAAATTTAATTAAATGAAAAGTATAATCTTAATTTTTTAGGAGGAAAAGAAAAGTATGCAAACTTCAATTAAAAGAAGATCGACTTCTTTAATTGTTTTAGCGCTACCGTAAATAATATCCTTAATAGGAATTATAATGCATGGGCTTACATAGGTTATAATTCCATACCAGGCAATCCTAACTATACCTATGAAACCGTTATGCCCGGGTTGCCAAGGTTTATTATGGTTAATGCAACGGTGAAGTTTTAACTTAACTTAAATAGATAATTGAGTTTTTGGCTTTATCTCTATCCGCTCTCTATAGCAGTTAAAGCAAGTATATGCGGGAAATAGCTATGATTTCCCGCATATACACTTTTTGTAATAAAAATATGGGGTTAAATATAAGGTTATAGAAAAATAGAAAATTAAATTCAAAGGGGGTTTTAATGAAATTTAAAAAAAATTTGTTTATTTATATCTTATCCGGTTTGTTCATTCTTATGGCAGGTATTCCTTTTAGCGTCAATACATCTTACGCGCTTTTAAAATGGCAGGCGGATTACGCCAAAGCAGTAGGTTTGCTTAAGGATAAAAAGTATAATGCCGCTTTAAAAATATCCAAAGAGGCTTTAAGAGAAAGTAAGAATCCTGAAACATATGAACTTGTCGCCAATGTTCTTCAATTTTTAAAAGAGTATAAGTTAAGTACACATTACTACCAAAAATCCCTGGTTTCAATTGTAAAACTTGATAAAAATAATAAAAATACCGGTAAATATATAGATTTATTAAAAAATAGCATTGCCTTAAATTATCTTTTAAGAGGAAATAATTTTTTAAAGTCAGGCAAAATTAATTATGCCGTTATGTTATACAAAAAGGGACTTAAGTATGCAAATGATAGACATCTATCTGACATTTTAATGCTTAATACGGCAATGGGATACGAAAATTTCAAGCCGAATCACTTTAGAAAGGCATTATATTATTCCAACAATGTTATTAAAAATAATCCCAAAAATTCGTATGCTTATTTTATA